>JAYULW010000048.1:0-6396 GCA_043763155.1 Alphaproteobacteria bacterium
GGCGTTCACCTTCCGCAATTCGGCCTCCACAGCCACGGAAATCCAGATTGGGTCCAGCACGGAAGAAACGCTGCAAAACACGGTAGCGAAGCTTTCGCAGTATAGCACCAGCAGCAATTACGGCATTCGCCAGCTGGATTATTCCATCAATGGCAGCAACCTGACGCTGAAGAATAAAGGCCCCGGCAACCTGAACGACCTTGCGGGCAACCCGCTGGCGATTTCGGAGACGGTTGCGAATGGTTCGTTGTCGGCTTCTTCATTTAATAACGGCTCGAATACGGGCGTGAACAGCAGCGGCGTGACGGGCGCTGCTTTTACGGGCACGATTTCGGGCTTTACGGCCACATATGTTTCCGCTGATACGGTGGATGCGAGCGTGACGGTGGGCAGCAATACCTACACTTCGCGGATTAGCGATACGACGCCGGGTGGCAACACGACGGCGCGTTTCAGCTCCAGCAATGGCGGGTATTTCGATGTACAGCTCGCGGGTGGCGCGGGTAGTGCGGTTGGCAACCAGACGCAGGCCGACGCGTATGCCGCGCGGTTGAATTCGGCTTTTAGCGGCCTGAGCTTTACGCAGAATAAGAATGTGACCAATTTTGCGCCTTCGGGGCCGCTGCTCAATAGCAGCGTGAAGTTGCAGCAGGGCAGCGGGGCTACGCCGCGCATTAATGTGGTTAAAGTATCGGCGCCGCCATCGCCGGGGGCGGATGCAAGTATTGAGCTTACGATCGGCGACAGCACGTTTCGCAATAATTCGCTGGGTAGCAGCATCGGGGCGTATGAAACCGTGAAGCTTACCAACATTGCCGACAGCACGCAGGTGGTGTCGTTTACCAACGGGGCCACGGCGCAAAGCCTTGCCACGGCGGGGGATGCGGCTACGCTGCAGAACAACCTGACCACTGCATTCCATATTGGCACTCCGGGAGTGGGCACGGATTTTCAGGTGGGGTTGGATGTGGATAACACGCTGAATGTGTCTATTGGCAGTGTTTCGACTTTCTCGCTGTTTTCGGGCGATGCGCCGAATGTTAGCACGCAAGGCGCGGCACAGGCTGCGCAGGCCAAAATTGATACGGCGCGCCAGACGGTGCAGGCGCTGGTTGCCAATGTTGCGGGTAAGCAAAGCTCGCTGGGCTTTGCGGCAGCTAACATCCAGCAGAGCATTATTGCGGTTTCGCAGGCCAATAGCGCGCTGGCGGATACCGATATTGCCACCGAGTCCACCGCCTATGCGCTGAACGCGCTAAAGGTGAATGCGGGCGTGGCGATTATCGCGCAAGCGTTGTCGCTGCCAAACAGCCTGCTTACGGTGCTTCGCGCTGCGGGAAATAGCTAGACAAAGCAGGGCTAATACGGCACAAGAAGTGGGATTTTAACGTTTCATTTCAACGGTCCATGCATTCCTTCAAGCAGTTGTTCCGCACGCCTTCTTTTATGCTCGCGCTTAAGGCAGGTCTTACGCTGCTGGTTTTCTGGTTTTTGTTTAAGGGCATTGATTTCGCGCATCTTGAAGAAATCTTCGCGCAGCAGGACCGCACGCTGATTGTGGAATCGGCCATGTTTATGGCCATTCAGTCGCTACTGGGCGGGGTGCGCTGGAAGCTGATTACCAATACGCTGGCCGACACCAAGGCGCACTGCATGAGCATGTACCAGGCGCAAAAGCTGTATTATATCGGGGTGTTTTTTACCACCTGCCTGCCGGGCACTGTGGGGGGCGATGTGGTGCGGGTGTGGCTGGCCAAGGGTATTGGCATTCCGTTGCCGCAGGCGATTAACTCGGTGATTATTGACCGCATGATTGCGCTGTTTGGCCTTGGGCTGATGGTGCTGATTACGCTGCCGGTGTTTGCGGGCCTTATGGGGCTTAGCACGGCGGTGATTTATCCGCTGGCGATTCTTGCGACGGTGCTGGGGCTGGTGCTGCTTTTTAACCTTGAGCGGATGCTGGCGCCGTATGAGCGTTTCAAAATGGTGCATTGGGCGCTGTATTTTATCCGCAGCCTGAAGCTGATCGTGGGGCACCCCATGGTGTGCGTGCGTGCCATTTCACTGGCGCTTATCGCGCATGTGAGTTATTCTCTGAGTGCTTATGTGATGGCGGAAAGTCTAGGTATTCCTATGACGGTGATGCAGAGTATGGCTTTTATACCGCTTACCATGCTGGTTACAACCATCCCGATTTCGGTTGGCGGCTGGGGCCTGCGCGAGGCGAGCATGGTGGGGCTTCTGGGCCTTGTGGGCATTCGGGCCGAAGCGGCGCTGATGCTTTCCATCCAGCTGGGGCTGCTTTTCATGTTCATCAGTATTCCCGCCAGCATTATGTGGCTGTTTAACCGCAAGCACGCCAAAATAGCGGCGGCGCCGCATGAGTGAAACCGGAAGGGATTTCTGGGATGGTGTAGTCAGCATGACGCCAGCTGCCCAGAAACGCCATTCCATCAACGCCATCAGCTTCCCGTTCGAGTCCAGCCATTATGCGCTGACGCTGTTTGTGTATTGCCACAATAACGAAGACACCATCCTTGAGTCGCTGCACACGGTGGTGGAGGCCATGGATGTGGTGCAGCAGCCGTATGAGATGATCGTGATTGACGACCATTCGCAGGATCATTCGGTAGATTTGATTCGCGGGTTTATGGCTGAATTCCCACGTATTCCTATGGTGCTGCGCATTAACCTGCGCCTGAAGGGATTGGCGCAAAATTACACCGATGCGGCCTTTATCGGCGTGGGCAAATATTTCAGGCTTATTTACGGCGATAACGCCGAGCCGGTGGAAACCATGGTGGATGTGCTACGCGCGGTGGGCGACGCGGATATTGTGGTGCCGTATTATATTTCCATGTTTGAAAAAAGCGCCTATCAGCGCTACGTAGTGGGGTTTTACGAGTGGCTGCTGAACATGATCGGCGGCAACAGCATCAACCATTACGGCGCGGTGCATGTGCATCTGCGCTATAATGTTATGCGCTGGCGCGCGAACACGCAGGGGCCTGCGTTTCAGGTGGATTTATTATGCCGTTTGCTGGAGCAGGGTTTTACGCTTAAGCAGGTCCCATGCCGGGCGGTTCCGCGCCGTTTGCTTGGGGGCGGCGAAAGCGGCTGGCGGCGTTTCTGGTCGGCGGTGCATGTGCTGATTGATTTGATGTTCCGCCGTTTTTCAAAGCGCGCTTAGTTACTCATCCTTCGGGCGCAGGCCAGTAGCTGGGCCAGTAGCTGGGCCAGTGCCGGTATTGTTTGCGCCGCGGCCAAAGGAGCCGGGTTCCTTGTTGATAAGGGCAAGGGCGCTGCTCGATGTCTCGCGCTTGGCGAGGGTTTTCGGCTCGGTTTCAAAGATTTTAATGCCACGGCTGGAAAGGCCGTTGCGCACCTGTTGTGAAATTTCGATGTCGCCCACGATATAGACTGCTTTGGGTGGCATTTGCTTGTCGGCATTGATATTGCGGCCATTGGCTTCGCCGATTTCGAGGAAGGTGGAGAAATCGAGCGCCTGCTTTGTGTCGCTTACATTGGCGATGACCACATGCGCTTCGCCGCCGAAACCTTCGCCCTGATGGATGATGAAGGAAGCGAGCGCTTTGTCCTGCTTGGGGCATTTGAGGTAGCAGCGCTGCACCCATTCGGGGCGGCCCGGTGGCGGCAGTTTTTGCAGTACGCTGTTGATGTTCTTTACGTGGTTGCTCAGGTCCATGTCGGGGTAAGCGCGCTGCTCCAGGTCTTTGGGCGTGGAGGTGAACACGTTGGAGCGCTTGGTCACGCCCCATTCGTCGCCCTGCGAGAAGTACCAGCCGCCGTCGGAGGCAAATGCCGCAAAGCAGAAGGCCTCCTTGATGAGGCGGGTGAGGCGGGGTTCTTCCAGCGGTCCGCCGGGTAGCAATTTGATGAATTGCGAATCGTCTATGATCTTGGGCTTTTGCAGGCGGCCCATGGTGTAGACTTCCACTTCTTCGCGATGGGCTTCTGCTTTCACCACTTCAAACATTTCGTTCATCATGGCGCGGAACACCATGGAGCCGCCGCCGGAAAGTTCGGTCGGTGGGTGGGTTTGCATCAACGCCTTATATTCCTGCTGCACGATGGTGCCGCGCTCATTGAGCATTTTTTCCATCTGGGCGTGGCGTTCGGCGTCAATTACGCCCGTTTGCAGCGCTACGGCCATGATGCGGCGGTGCTGGTCGGGGGTGAAGATTTTTTGCTCGTTCAGCGAGATGAAGCGCTTCATCACCTTGCCTAGGTCAATTTCGTTGTCAATGCATCCTGCGGTGACCACGTCGCGCAGGAGGTCGCCGCGGATGTGGTTTTTGTTGGAGTAATATTCGGCGAGGCGGCGTTCGTCGTGGTTGCCTGCAAAGCCGATGGTAGGGCCTACGGTTGCCTGCAATTTGCCTTTGGTTTCGGAGAACCATGTATCATCTTTTTTCCAGACTTCCTTGGTCATGGGCTGGAAGTAAATGGAGTTGTACACATAGTCCATGAAGCCGCCGGTGTGGCGCGGTTCTTCCACGTTCAGGCATAGGGTTTCGCCCAGAACCACGGCGGGCTTGCCGAAATTCTGCATGCACTTTTTGTCGAGGTAGGGGATAATTTCTTCGTAGAGTTCACGCGGGAGTTTGCCTGCGGTGTCAATGCGCACGCCCTCGAAGCCCCATTTATCCACCATGGTGTCCATCATTGGCTTGATGTGCTGCTCCACGATTTCCTTGCGGATTTTCGGGTCGTCGAAATTGAATTCCAGCACGTCGTCCCATGGCCTTGCCTCATTGTTCATGCGGTAATTGTCGAGGCGGCCAAAAATCTGGAAGCAACCGCTGGGGTGGTGCTTGAACCAGTGGGGTTTTTCCTGCGCCAGCGGGTTGTCGCTTGCCACATGGCGCATCACAATATCGTAGAGCGGTTCCAGCCCGTTCTTGCGGGCGGTATCGGTGTAGGTGCGGATGTCGGCATAATCTTTTTCACGGCGGACATCGTCGGGCAGGGCTTCGTTCACGTGCGCAGACACGCGGTCGCTGATGTTAAACGAGCGCATGGCGTAGGGGCTGCCGGGTTTGGAATGTACTTTGCGTTCGTCGTTTGAAGCTTCGGGGGGCAAACCGCGCGCGAGTTCGCCCTGTATCCATGTGGTGTCCTTGCAGGGTTCGGTCACCGGGTTCACCCAGACGGTTTTGAAATTCATCGCCTTGATGCGCGGCAGGTCGGCGGTCATCTGCTTGATGTTTTCGTAATGCATCGGGAACTGGTTGTAGCTCACCAGGCGGCCAATGGGGAGGCGCGGGCGTTCAACCTTGGGTAATTCTTCCTGGCTAGGGCTTTGCGGCATGGAGTTTCGGGCGTTAGTTGCTTATGCCCATAGTATGCTAAAAAACTTAACCTTAGGTAAGTTACAGTTCTGTGGCATTTGTTAAATTGTTAACGTACGGTATTGAATAACTTTTCAAGCAGTTCCAAGCCTTCTATGAGGCGGGGGCCGGGGCGGACCAGCATGGCGTTGGCGTCTACGGGGTATATGCGGCCTGCTTTTGCGGCAGGAAGGTCAGCCCAGCCGGGGAGTTTTTCGAGCAGTGGAATCTGGGTTTTTGCCTGTGCTTCGTTGTAGCCGCACGGGGCGACAATGACCACTTCGGGTGCGGCGCTTTGCAGCTGCTCCCATGTGATGCGCACCGAGTCTTGCCCTTTGCGCGCAAGGGAGTCGTTGCCGCCTGCGATCTCGATCATTTCGGCCAGCCAGTGGCCTGCGGAGAATAGCGGTTCCACCCATTCCAGCACCGCGACGCTGGGTGCGGTTTTTTTGTTGCTGCGTTGCTGTACGGCTTCGATGCGGAAGTGCCAGTTCTGGAGGAGGGATTCGCATTGGGTTTGGGTGTTTGTGGCGGCGGCGAGGTCGCGCAGGTTGGCCTCGATGTCCGCCAGCGAATGGGGGGACATAAAGATAATTTGGGGGGTGTAGTCGAGCGTTGCGAGGGCTTGGGAGAGTTCGTTGCCCGAAGGCGCGCAGACATGGCAGAGGTCCTGCGTCAGGATGATGTCGGGGCGGAGTTGCTTTAGCAGGGTTTCATCAATGGCGTACAGGCTTTGGCCGCTTTGGATGCGGGCATTTACGGCGGCATCAATTTCTGACGGGGTGAGGCCGTGGGGCAGGGTGGTGCTTACCAGCCGGGGCAGTTGGGTGATGCTTGCGGGGTAGTCGCACTCAAAGGAGATGGCAACAAGGTTGCTTTCCAGCCCCAGCGCGCAGGCCATTTCGGTGGCAGCGGGGAGGAGCGAAGCGATGCGCAAAGCGGTTAAGCGGTGCGCAGCGCGGTGTAGCGGCGTTCGGCTAATGCAAAGCCGCCGAAGAGCAATGCGGAGTAGAATACATCACCTGTGAGCGTGTTGCGGAAGAAG
>JAYULW010000049.1:0-14072 GCA_043763155.1 Alphaproteobacteria bacterium
CTGTACCAGACCCTCCAGCAGCTCAACGAGAGCATGATCCGCCGTATCAAGAACTCCACCATGTCCGAAAGCTCCGTAAACGCCATCATTATCCTCATGGCCTACTCGTCCATCATCCCCCTCATGATAGACAAGGAAATGCGCAAACTGCGCCTGCTTTTCGTAGACCTTTAGAAACAAAAAAAGGCCCAGGCACCCCGCCTGGGCCTTTTTTAAATACTGCCGCCCTTAGATAGAGCGGATCATTTTCAGGAAATTATCCACTTCCACATTCAGCTGTTCTGCCTGCGCGGAAAGTTCGCGCGAAGCGCCCGACACCTGCGCCGACGAAGATTCCGCATCCGTCGAAGAATGCCGCACTTCCTGCAAGCTGCTCGAAATCGTCTGCGTGCCTTCCGCCGCCGACTGCATGCTGCGGGCAATTTCATTAGTGGTCGCCGACTGTTCCTCAACCGCCGCCGCAATGGTCGAGGTAGAGTTCGAGATATTATGCACCGCGTCTTTAATACCCTTCAGCGAACCCACGATTTCTTCCGAAGCCACGTTCATGTCCTGAATCACGCGGGTAATTTCTTCCACCGACTTGTTGGTCTGGTTCGCAAGGTTCTTCACCTCGCTTGCCACCACCGCAAAGCCTTTGCCAGCATCCCCAGCGCGTGCCGACTCAATCGTCGCATTCAGCGCCAGCAAATTGATCTGCCCGGCAATTTCCGAAATCAACCCAATCACTTCTTTCACCTTTTGCGTAGCCACGCTAAGCGAAGCCGCCTGCTGGTCCGCAGACTCCGCCCGCTTCACCGAGTCCTGCACCATGGTATTGGAGGTCTGCAACTGGCTGGAAATCTCGCGCACCGAAGCGGTCATCTCCTCCGCCGCAGATGCCACCGACTGCACGTTGGCGGTCGTCATCGAAGCGCCCGTAGCCGCGTTCTGCACCACTTGCGTCGTATCGCTCATCATGCGGGTCAGCTCCTGCGCCGTCTGCGAAAGCTCCGTCGCTGCGCTCGCCACAGTGCTCACAATGCCCTTCACGTTCTTTTCAAACTTGTCGGCCATCTCCACTTGCTGCGTGATCTGGTTCCACGTCGTCATCACACCCACAAACTCGCCTTGCTTGTTGGTAATGGCACCCGCCACCACATCCATGTATTCAGGCCCGATTTTCAGGCGTTCGCGGTAGGGAAGCTTGCTTGCATCCCGGATATGCGCCGAAGATAAATTCAGCCCTTCAAGCGTTTCGCCCAAAATCGTGTCCGCCGTCACCTTCACATGCCCGTGCAGCTTGCCCAGCAGCGCCTGTGCGGCCTTATTCAGGAAATTCACCTTATAGCCGTTCTTCGCATCCACCGTAATAATGTTGGTGGGCATGTCCTCAACCATCTGTTTCAGGCGGTAAGCGTCATCCACGCTGGTGCGTAAACCTTCGGTCGCCCTCATCAGGCGGCCAATTTCGTCTTTGCCATTCTGCCCGCCCACTTCCATCGTGGTATCGCCTGCGGCAATGCGCTCCACCACCGACACATGGCGGCGGATAGACCGCGCAATAACACCGCCCAGAATCATGGCCAGAATCACGTTAAAGATGAAAATCGCCACCGAGCTATACAGCATGTTATTCACCGACGAATTGACCGAAGCGAAAATCTGCTCCTGCGAGGTGCGCATCACCAGCGACCAGCCAAGGCCGGGGTAATCATATGCCCCGTCGCTATAATTATAGCCCGAAACTTCGCCCATCTGCGTGCGCTTATTCACTGTAAGCATGGACCCGCTGAGCTTCTTGCTCGCCGACTCAATCGCAACCGGGTCGCCCGTTTCCACAAGGTTTAGCTTGCCCACAATATCATAGTTGCGCTTATACATCCCTTCGGCATAGGGGTCGAAATCAAACAATACCGCACCATTTTTATCCAGCAGGTTAAACGTGGTGTGCGAAAGCCCGGTAGCTTTCATATGGTCGTAAAAATCGAAAATAATCTGCTCAACCACGGAGAAATCGGCAAGGTTCACCCAAACGCCCACCAGCTGCCCGGCATCGTTCTTCACCGGTGCCGAAAACGCGATCACCAGCCCGTCATCGCCATAAATTTTTGCCGTCGCCTCGTCGCGGATCGGCCCGGTCACATTCGTGCCCGTAAAGCCGTTGCGCCCCTCAAGGAAGCGCCCTTCTTTCGGGTTCTTAAACCACCCCATGCGCGCAAATGATGTGCCATACAGCCACTGGCTGTTAATCGGCTTGCCCTTCGCGTCGCGCGTATTTACTGCCAGCACCCGGCCTTCGGGCGAAAGCAGCATCGAAAGCCGGTACACGCCATAATTGCTGATATAGTTGTTGATCGCCTGCACCAGCGGGTTTTCTTCCGAAGCATTGCCCCAGTTTTCCGGATTATAGGCCGCGCGGTTCTGTGCGAAGTCCTGCACGTTTGCGTAACGTTCAAACAGATTGCGGTCAATAACGTCATTGAGCACATAAGCGTTATCGGCCATGCGCTCCAGCGCATCATTCTGGAAGGCGCTCTTTTCGGCCATGAACAACCCAACCACAGCGCCAGACGATACCAGCCCTACGAAGCACAATAATGCGATAATTTTGAATCTGACAGACATGCGCACACCCCGATTTTTTTTAATGCGCTGTCATTGTATAAACATGCCCATGCAATTCAACAGAATTACATGGGCATGTCGTATTTTTTAATTGAAGAAATTTTAATATATCGGTCAATGCGCCGATGGGCGCGCAATCCCAAGTGTCTGCGTATCAATAGGCGCGTGCCCCGGTTGGCTCATGCTCTCAGTAAGCACAGGCGGCATCAGTTCCGGCCTCGCAACATCCACGAAATCCTGATACGCAAACTGATAATGAATCAGGCTTTCCGACACCAGCCACTTGCACATCGCCTGGTCTTTAATATGGTCCTTCACTTCCGTCAGCACCCAGTAAGGTGTCTCACCCCGGTACAAAACCTTCACATATTGCTGTATCAGCAACGCATAGGTGTGGTAATCCGCCGTTTCAATATCGCGGCACATCTCCGCCACATGGTTCAGCCGCGAAAGCGACCGCGTGAACTCGATCACCGGATTTTCATACGCATAATACACCGCGTCATTATAAGTCTTGGCCCGCGCTTCGCCTGCCGCGCACATCAGGCATAGCAGCATGCAAGGCGCAACCAAAGCCCCCCGCCAGCAACCGCGCTCCCCACCACACAAACGCACAGGATGCTCCCCTATAGTTCGCCATTTCTGGCAATACTTAATGGTACAACAACCGCATTAACTATTTTTTAATTAATAGCCGCATTAATCTAAAATGCGCTTAAAATAATGGGGGCCAAAAGGCCCCCATTACCCTTATTTATATAGCGAAATCTATTTCGCCATGCGGATGCTGCCAAACAGCCCGTTCTTTTCGTCATGCGGCCCGGAAGCCACATAAAGCGCATTGCTGTCGCCAAGGCTTTCACCATTGCCAAACATCAAGCCCCATACTTTTTCCAGCTTCAGCGTTTTGCCCTGCGCATCGCGCACCACATCCACAAATTTGTGGGTCGTAGCATCAAACGCCGCAATGGTGCCATCGCCGAAATTACCCACCAGCAGCTTGCCCGAAAGCGCCCCGAAATTATCCGGCGCAAAGGTCATGCCCCAAGGCGCGCTCAAATGGCCGCCATCTTCCCAAACCGCAATCAGCTTACCGTCTTCGCTAAATTCCGCCACGCGGCCCTGCCCGGTTTTCGAGGTATCTTCTTCGCCCGCAAAAAGTTCGCCCTTCTTGCATTCGCCCTTGGCCGCTTCTTTCTTCGGGCATTTCTGCGTCTTCGCATACGCCACAAACACATGCGCATCCCCGCCCGGCACTTTAATCAGCTGAACGTTAAACGGCGCATATTCGCCTGCATCCACCATCCCGTTTTTGTTGGTATCAAACGGCTGGTCGAATTTCACATCAAGCGGTTTGAATTCACCGTCAAACACATCAATCCCCGGCTTCACACCGAAATTCGCCGCATACAGGCGATCGTAATTGCTGCTCGCCGTAATCCCGAAATACTGTTCGCCCTTGGCGCTGTTATCCACCACCAGCAGCGCATTGTCCGGGCGGTCAAACGTGCCGTCCTCTTTCTTGCGCTCCGTCCATGCCGAAATCATGCCGCCATCGCTGGAAAACACAAACTTCGCCGGCGCGTGTAAATCCTCAGCGCCTTCAACTTTCTGCGTCACCACAAAATTGTCTTTGCTGTCGAGGAACACAACACCCGTCGCGAATTTATCGTCGCCACCCACAGGCAGCTTCACATATTTCAGCTTATCCAGGTGCAGCTTCTGCAAGCCCTTATCCTTTGAGTCATGCACGTCGCCCACATATTCATAGCTCACATCCTTGGCAGTCACCCAGAAATGCCCGCCCGCACCCGCAGGCCGGTCCGCAATGCCCCACGCATTGATAAAATTCTTTTCCACGGTGTCTGGCTTATACTGCTTTTTATTCGCCACGAACGGGTGAAACACATATGCGTTCGCAGCCGCGTCATCGGCAGCAATAGCAGGCGTAACAGCAGTCGCCGCAAAGAACGACATCAGGCTGATCTGGGCAAACACACGCATAACAAATCCTTTCAGGGGGTGAAGCCCACCTTATAATGATAATGATTATCAATTTCAAATGAAATCTTGCTACCGTATTTGCTGTATATCCCAGCCATTTACCCGGTAAACATGGCGCTCAGGGTACATATCCATGAGTTTTTGGTCCTCATCCCCCAGTGTCCGCGCATAAATCACTCCCGCCTTCTCATCCACCGGCAGCGTAAAACCCAGCCTCCACCAGCTATCATTAGGCGCCAGCAACACCAGCGCAGGCGCCGCAATCTTCTCCTGCAAATACCCATAATAGCGGTCGCCGCCCGCCCAGAACTCATTTTCATACAGCTTGTAATACGGCGCCACATGCGTAGGAATCGCAGCCACGCTCATCACCGCCACAAAGCACGCGATCATGCCCCGCGCCCGCGCCACATTCACCGAAACGCCAAACCGCGCACCGACCAGCCCCGGCAGCTCTGCCATTCCCAACGCGCTCAAAGCCACCAATATCCCCACCGACTCATACAGGTAGCGCGGCCCAAACACCCCGTCTTCTATCGGAATGACAAGCAGCGAAGCCGCCTGCATCAGGCAGCACGCCATCACCAGCACCGCATACCCTTGCGCGCCCCGCAGCACAAAAAGCAAAAGCACAAACACCAGCGACAGCCCGCCCGGCCAGCCAAATACCTGCTGGTGCAGTGCCTGCAACTGGTCCATTGCCAGCGCCACATAACCCCAGAAAAACTGCGGATCCAAAAATGCCCCATGCGCCACATGTTCCCCGAAAACATTCGCCCCGTTCATGGAAAAATGCCGCGCATCGCCCATAAGCAAATGGTTCCACAACAGCACAACCGCCACAAACGGCAGCCCGCCCGCCGCCATGCAAGCCGTAGTGCGCCAGTGCCTCCGCCAGTCCTTACGCAGCGCCACCAGCCCATGCACCATGAGCGGCAGCACCATCACCGCCACAACCTGCGGCCGCGTAATCAGCGCATAGCCCGCACAAAACCCCGCAAGTAATGCAAATCCCGCCCGCTGCGTCCGGTGCTGGCGAATATAAGCAAACATCATCACCGTAATGAAAAACATGCAGCTCACATGGCTCATAAATTCCGAAGACATGAACAACGCAAACGGCGACAGCAGCATCAGCACCGCCGCCCCATACCCCACGCGCCTGCCGCCCAGCTCTTGCGCCAGCAAATACACCGCAATCACCGTAAGCCCGCCCAGCACCGGGTTCACCATCCATGGCAGCCCCGCCAAATGCCCCAGCGCCAGCAGCAAACTATGCCCCGGTAAATACATGCTGAACATGCGCCCATCCACAAGGTTGATGTAGATGTATTCAAAAAATTCATGCAGCGGATGCGCCGCAACCGACATCTGCCCGCCCGCAAAAATCTTCCCCTGTACATAGTGCGACGTAGAGTCCGGTATTTGCGGCAACCCGCCAAATAACACCTGCGATAGCACCCCGCACACCACCGTAAACAACACCGCACACGCCCCCACAAAGCGCGCAGGCCGCACGCCCCCTGCCCTCATCAGCCACGCATCCGCCCACAGCCATGGCTGCAGCGCAGGCCGCCACCTGAAAAGGCAAAACAACCCCACGCTCCCCATCAGCATCACCTGCCCCAGCACATACAGCCCCTGCCAGCGCTGCGCCGTGTAATAATGCAAATCCCACATCCCGCGCCAGTAAATGATGGGATACACAAACGCACCCGTATTCCCCACATAGCTCACAAAGAATACAAGCAGCGCACCTGCCACCGCGTGAAACTGGCGGCAATCCGCGCCCCCCTTCACCAACGACAAGCCCAGCGCGTAAAGCGCCGCGCACAAAAGCACAATCCGCGTCTCCACCGCCAGCACCGCCGGGCGCATCACCTGCACCCCTAGCTGGTCGTCCTGCTCACCCTCGCGCAGCACCACATGCACCTTCACATTGCCCTGTGCATCTGGCGCAAGCGCCACCGAACTTTCAGCGCCATCGCACTTCTTGTCCGCAGGCAAAGCAGCCACATCAAGCGTGGCCTCCTGCATCTGCAATGCTTCCAAACATCCATGATAATGCACCGAAAATTCTGCACGCTGCCCCAACGAAGCAGGCGGAACCACAAAATCAAACGCATAGCGCTGCCCGTCACTCACATGAACACTTTGCGGCAAGCGCACCACCGCTTCACTGCCCTTCGGCAGCAAAATCTGCCGTGCGCCCGAAACAGCAACCACGCCATCCTGCCACTGCAAAAACGCCGCCGCCATCAGCAAAACAACACCCAGCACCCGCAGCATAAGCGGGGCAAAACGGCAATCGGCAGCGCGCGAACAAATCATGGGCAACATTCAAGGGGGTTCATCATCCGCATAAGTTATGCGGTGGCAGCCGGATAAAGCAATCCAATATTCAAACAAAAGGCCCGCCAGATTTCTCTGGCGGGCCTTTTGTTTAGTTCCGAAACTAACTCTTAGAAGCCGAAGCGAGCGCGCAGCATACCAGAGTGAGAGTCGTAATCCGATTTAACCAGGTAGTCATAATCAGCCGAGAGCGTAACGTTCTTGGTGGTCATGAGGTTCAGGCTGGCACCAACGTTGAACGAGCTGCGTTCCGGCGAAGCGTCGCTTACGCGGAACGTGCCGCCGCCGCCCGTGAACAGGGCGTTGGTGGAAGCTTGGTCACCGATGAAGTCATACAGGTATGCCGCACGGAGTACCGGGCGAACAACCATGCTGCCGCTGGTGAAATCCTTAGCAACGTCGAAGCCAATGCGACCGAACAAAGCTTGCGAGTTGTAATCGCGCACCGTCAGGTTCAGACCGCCAGCACCGGTTTCGGTGTAGCCGTTGATTTCGTTGTCGAGGTAGGTCAAGCCAGCATTCGGGATGATCTGGATGCCGTTACCAGCAGCCATGCGGTAGCCACCGTTTACGCGGGCAGTGTAGGTCTGGCCATCGTAATCAGCGCTGGCGGTCGAAGCCGGAGCGGTGATGAAGCGGTCAGAGTTGTAGTTCTGCCAAGCGAAACCGAGCAAGCCATCGGTGTACCAGTTGCCCATATCGTGGAACCCATACAGGTTGACCTGATAGGTATCAATATCGGTGTTCTGGCGAGCCGTGCCTTTACCGTCAACCGTGGTGTTGCCATAGCTTACGCTCAAACCAGCGCGGGTATGGTCAGCAACCACAGCGTCTGCGCCGACTGCTACACCATAGGTGTCAGCATCGTAGCCCTGCACGCCACTACGCAGGTCCTGCGTAGCGGTGGTGCCGAAAGCTTGTACCCAGAGGCCCTTATCGGCAACACCGTTACCAGCAGTCATGCCGGAGTAGCTGTTGTCAATACCTGCACGCAGGTCGGAACCACGTTCAGACACAACGTCCAGCGACTTCTGAACAGCGTTGCTGCTCATCACCGAGGTTGCCTGAATCTGCGGGGTTACTTCAGCCAGAACTGCGTTAGCCTGTGCCTGAGTGGTGGTACCGTCCAAACGGCCCTGGATCTGCGAGATCTGGGCATTACCGTTAGCGCCCAGTGCATCAAGAGCAGCACCGATTGACTTGCCGCTTTGGCTGGTAGCAACACTTGCGTAGGTCGCCGAGCGTACTGCCTTCACGTTCAACTGGTTACCAGTGGTAAGGTCGGAAGCAAAGGTAAGGAAGTTCGTAGAACCACCCGTAACCGTTACAGCGTTGGCGTTAGCGCCAGTACCCGAAACGAGCAGGTAATGTGCGCCGTTGGTGATGTAACCGGTAGCCTTGGAGGTATCAAGAGCAACAGTCGTACCAGCTGCGATGGATACAGTGCCACCTGAGGTGATACGGCCTGCGTCATCGTTGGTGCCGCTATTGATAGCGAAGCCAAGGGTGTTGGTCGAAGCCGTGGTCAGATCGCTGGTGAGCGTGTGCTGTGCGCCCGCTGCATTGATCAGGCCAGTGCCGGTGCCGGTCAACTTACCCGTAACGGTATGTGCCGAAGAACCGAGGTTCAACGTGCTGCTTGCGCCAACCGTGGTCAGCGTAGCCTTCATGTTGCCGCCCAGCGTCAGCGAACCGCCGTTGGTCACGTTAACAGCCGACAGGCCGTTTACAGCACCGATGGTGGAAGGCGAGGTGAACGCGCTCTTCACGCTCAATACGTTGCCAGTGTTGTTTGCTGCACCGTCAATGGTTCCGGTTACGCCCGAACCACCGTTGATGTCAAACGTTGCGCTTTGGCCGATAAGCAGGTTGCCGGTGATCAGGCCAGCGGTCTGCGTTGCCGAACCCGAAGCGCCGCCACCTACAGTAACGGTGGTCGCCTTGATGTTATGAGCAAGCGTTGCAGCTACGCCGTCACCCGTGGTGAACGCTGCGAGGCCGGTGGTAGCACCGATCGCGCCGTTCGTGGCAAATGCACCAGCGGTGTTCACGTTATACGTACCCTTGTTCGCGGTCACACCGTTTACAGCGCCGGTTACGATACCGGTGGTCTGCTGGTTGAAGGTCGCGCCGTCAGAGATGTTAACTGCACCAGTGAGGGTTTTGCCAGCGTTCAAGGTCAATACACCCGAAGTACCGGTACCGATCGTGGTGGTGGTCGCCTTTGCGTCGGCGTTCAACACAACGGTCTTGCCGTCAAGTACGTTGATAGCAGCGATGCCAGTCGTGCCACCGATGGTAGCAGCGTTGGTCTGGTTGCCATTGAAGTTAATGGTGCCGGTGCCAGCTTTGCCGCCGTCAATAGCGCCGGTAACTGCGCCGGTGCCGAGCGTCAAGGTGCCGCCTGCGCCAGTGCTGGTGCCGAGCTTAATGTTGGTGGCTTTCAGCGTTACGTTGTTGGTCGCAGCGTTTACCGTTGCGCCATCAGCGATGTTGATAGCAGCAAAACCGGTGCCCGCACCGATGTTGGTGCCTACGCCCAGAACGTTGCTAGCTTTGAAGTTGATGGTGCTGGTACCAGCCGAGCCGCTGTCCACAGCGCCGGTCACTACGCCAGTGCCAACGTTCAAAGTAGCGCCGGCCGTGCTGGTGCCCACTGCGATGTTGGTTGCGCCGAGTGCGTCGTTATGCGTTGCGGTATCGAAGGTCTTGCCATCGGTGATGGTGAGCTTGGTAACCGAAGCGATTGCGCCGTTGGTGGTGTAATCAGCCGTAGCGTTTACAAGACCGGGGCCGGTGATGGTGCCGTTAACCTGGCCACCGCCCAGCGTCATGATCTGGCCTGCGTCGCCCAGCGTTACGTTACCAGCGATCGTGCCGCCGTTTACGTTCAGCTTGCTGCCAGCGTTCGCGCCCAATACAACGCCACCGGTGATGGTGCCGCTGGTGTTGGTGATGGTAGCAACCGTGTTGCCGCCTGCAGCGATTTTAATGGCGTTGCCAGATGCGCCTGCAGTGATCGTGCCGGTGTTGGTCAGCGCGAAGGTTGCGGTCGCTTTATCAGCCACGTCAATAGCGTCCGAAGCGGCGCTGCCGGTGGAGATAATGGAGCCAGTGTTGTTCAGGGTCACCTTGTTGATCTTGGTGCCGCCGATATTGATAGCTACGCCGCCAGCGCCAGTGTTGCTGATGGTGCTATCGTTCTGGATAGCGGTGGTTGCGTCGCCGCCGTCAAGAAACACGGTTGCGGTCGCGGCGCCAGTGCCAGCGCCGGTGATGGTGCCCTTGGTGTTGGTCAGGTTGATCAGCGTGCCGGTACCGCTTACGGTGATGGCGCTGAAGTTACCGGTAGAGGAGATACCGGTAGCAGTGCTCGTGGTGTTTACAACGATCTTCGTGTTGATCTTGTTGGTGTTGATCGCGGCATTGCCAACGGCAACGGCTACGTCGCCAGCACCCGAAATATTCAGTTCTTCGCCGTCAGCGCCAACAGTTTGTGCTGCGGTGGTTGGGGCAGTGATGGAACCCCATGCTGCGAATGCTTGCGAAGGCATCACGGCAACCGATACTGCTGCAAGAGCAAGTACCGAAGAGCCGGTAAGAAGATGCTTCTGTGTGGTTTCTTTTTTCATGTACGAAAATCCTCTTCTAGGTTTTTATAAGACGTAATTTATTTAAAATGCAGAATACTGGCAGAAGTTCTACTTTGTATTGCCAAGCACAATCAACCACAATCTGTAGTATTCCCAAATTCAGACAGAGCTTTAGCAAACGCCTGATGCAATTTTACAACATCATTATTTATCCACACCCCACTCAAAGCTTGCAAAGCTGCGGCTCTGCACCTAATCTTTACCCGAAATTTACGCCACGGGTGAAATTAACGCTTTTTTAAGAAAGCTGGCCTTTAATCGGCGCTCGAAAATAAAAACACAACCACCGGGAGAAGATTATGGCCAAGGCCAACGCACAAAAATCCAGTAAAGCTGGCGACAAAAACGCATCCAGCGATTTGCTCGCGCAGGCCTATAACGAAGTTATCTATTCGAGCTACCCCTTCGCCCAGACCAGCCCCGACTTGCTGCAAGGCATTGGCAAGCTGTTTGGCCTTTCCGCGCCAAACCCCGCCAAGGCCCGCATCCTCGAAATCGGCTGCGCTGCCGGCAACAACATTATTGCCGTCGCCGCCCGCTACCCCGAAAGCACCTGCGTAGGCCTTGATTACGCCGTGCGCCAGATCGAGCTGGGCCAGAAGCAGGTGAAGGACATGGGCCTCACCAACATCGAGCTGAAACACCTCTCCGTCATGGATATAGACAAATCCTTCGGCCAGTTCGATTACATCCTGTGCCATGGCGTATTGTCGTGGGTCCCGCCTGAAGTGCAGGAAAAAATCCTTGAAGTATGCAGCACCAACCTCACCCCCGACGGCATCGCCTATGTGAGCTACAACACCCTTCCCGGCTGGAATTCCGTGCGCTCGGTGCGCGAAATGATGATGTACCACACCACCATGTACGCAACCCCCGCTGAAAAAGCTGCAGGCGCCCGCCAGATCCTGAAATTCATTGGCGATTCCGCCCGCACCAACAACAATGCCTCCATGGCCCAGATCATTGAGCGCGAGCTTGAAATCCTGAACAACCAGCCCGATTATTACCTGCTGCACGAACATCTGGAAGAAAACAACTACCAGTTCTACTTCCACCAGTTCATGGCCCTCGCCAGCAAAAACAAGCTCCAGTACCTCGCCGAAACCAGTCTGGAAAAAATGTTCAGCGGCAACTTCGCGCCTGAAATTTCCAGCGTGCTCGCCACCAGCAACGACATCGTGCGCACCGAGCAATATATGGACTATATTTACGACCGCCGTTTCCGCAGCACCCTGCTGTGCCATTCCGACCGCATCCTGAGCCGCAACATCAAAAGCACCCTCATGCTCGACGGCGATGTGTTCAACCGCTTCACTTTCCCGCAAGGTTTTGAAAAGCACGACTTCAGCAAAGTCGCGCCCCTCGCCTTCAACGCCGCCACCGGCATGACCCTCACCACCGACGATAGCATGGCCCTCGCCATCATGCAGGAACTGCAAAAAAGCAACGGCAACACCGTCGCGGTCAAAACCATCGTCAAAAATGTTATTGATACCCTGAAAAAGCTGAAGCACCCCGCTGGCCTCGCCCCGCAGGATGTCGCTGAAGACAATATCTGCCAGATGCTCATGCGCTACCTCTTCATCGGCGGTATCTACTATTACCTGCAGCCCCACGGCTACGTGACCGAAGTCTCCAAAAAACCCACCGCCTTTGCGTTGGCCCAGTATCAGGCCACCACCCAGGACTGGATCACCAACCTGCGCCAGGAGCACATCAGCATCACACCGTTCGACAACAAGCTCCTCGCCAACCTCGACGGCACCCGTGATGTCGCAGCGCTGATAAAGGTTTTGCTGCCATTCTTCGCCACGCAGGAATTGGTCATGAACGAAGCGAACACGCCCGTCACCGACATGAAACAGATCGAAACACAGCTTCCATCATTCATCGCCGCCGCCTTGCAGCGCTACGCAAACCTAGCCATGCTGGCAAAGTAATGCGGGGCTTTCGCACCGCGCTGCTGCTCACACTGGCTTTGGGCGCAAGCGCCTGCACCATGACCGGCAAGGAATTGCTGGCCAAATCTACGCGCCTCGCCGCCCACACGGGCATGAAGCCCGTGCAGCTTCCCGCTGGCCCCTTCACATTGCAGGCCTTTGAACATATCGGCGATCCCGCCGCGCCTGTGAGGGTCTTCATCGAAGGCGACGGCAAAGCATGGCTCACCCGCAACCAGCCCTCGCCCGACCCCACGCCGTACGAGCCAACGGGCCTCTTCCTTGCCAGCGCCGATACCTCGCCCAACGTGGCCTACCTCGCCCGCCCCTGCCAATACATCCATACCCCAAACTGCCTCATGCCCGTCTGGACCTCTGGTCAGTATGACGAAGCCAACATTGCCGCCATGAACACTGCCCTCGACCACTGGAAGGGCCACAAAATCGAACTGGTCGGCTATTCCGGCGGCGCAGCCATTGCCCTGCTGCTTGCTGCAAGGCGCGACGACGTCGTCAGCATCCGCACCGTCGCGGGCAACACCGACAACGACGCCTTCACCGCCTTCCACCACGTAAGCGCACCCCCCGCCACAAGCCTGAACCCCGCCAGCTTCGCCGCCAAAACCTCCATGATCCCCCAGATCCATTTCGTAGGTGAAGACGACACCATCATTCCCCCCAAACTCGCCGAGGCCTATCAGGCAAAACTGCCTGCCCGCAACTGCAGCAAAGTCATTGCAATCCCCAACGCCACCCACCTGAGCGGCTGGCCCGAACATTGGCCCGGCATGGTCGCCCGCCTCCTGCCCTGCACCGCCCCAAAGAGCTATTATCAATAGCTTACGGCCAACTCCTCACCCATAACCTGAGCTAATTTCCGGTTCAGTTTCCCTACCCTTTTTGCTATAATACCTCCAAGGGGAGCTGCCATGAAAAAAGAAATCGTACCAACCGATATCGGCATAGACGGTGAAATCACCTATGGCGGCAGTTTCAAGGGCGACCATGAAATGCCCCTCTATTCCACCCGCGAGTTCGACGCCGCCTTCAGCTATCTCGATCTGTTAATGGAGATCAAGCAGGCCCGCTCCCATAATTTCAAACATGTAAATGTCAAAGGCGAAGAAATGCCGATGGCCAAAGCCGAACGCAACCGCGACCACCTGAAAAGGGAATTCCGCAATACTGTGGCTGCCGTCGCCCGCGAGGAAGACCCCGCCGTCACGCAAGCCGACATCAATCGCCGCGCCCACGACGTGCTGGCCTCCCTCATGGACACCAGCTACCGCACCGAACTCAGCCGTTAAGCCGCCATTCCGCTGGCTGGCCCGTCCGGCCCGCCCAGTGCCGACTGCATAAACGCCATGAAACGGTTGCCCTTCTCCCGGCGCTTCGCCATGGTCGTCTCGTCCTTGTGCATCACCAGAATATCGTCCGTTTTGGCATGCTCTTTCACAAATTCGTCACTGCTGGTAATCACCGCCACTTTAATCTCCGGGTGGCTTTCCTTGGTATC
>JAYULW010000050.1:0-85528 GCA_043763155.1 Alphaproteobacteria bacterium
TCGCCCTTGCGCACCAGCCCGCTATCGGCCCGCGCGCCCAGCACCAGCCCCAGCGAATCCAGCAAAATAGATTTGCCCGCCCCCGTCTCCCCGGAAAGCACGCACAAACCGCTACCCAGCGAAATATCGCAGGCTTCAATCAGAACGACATTGCGGATGGAAAGTTGAATCAGCATATGACGTGAAGGTTAGGGAACGATATTATCCCACCAGCTGGGTTCTTCCGCCGGCGGCGTCGCGGCAATCTTCTTATCCGCAAGTAATTTGTAACTATCGCGATACCAGACGCTACCGGGGAAATTATGCCCCAGCACCGCCGCATAGCGCATCGCCTCGTCGCGCACGCCAAGCTTCAGGTAGCACTCCACCAAACGGTGCAAGGCTTCCGGCACATGGCTGGTAGTCTGGTACGTTTCCACCACGAAGCGGAAACGGTTCACCGCCGCGAGATAATCGTCGCGCTTCAGGTAATAGCGCCCAATTTCCATTTCCTTGCCCGCCAGATGGTCCTGCGTCAAATCCAGCTTCACCCGCGCGTCGCGCGCATATTCAGATTCAGGGAAACGGCGAATCACTTCGCGCAGCGCCTGCATCGCCTGCTCGGTTACTTTCTGGTCGCGGCCCACATCGGAAATTTGCTCATAGTAGCAAAGGGCAATCATGTAATACGCATAAGGCGTGGATTCGTTGCTGGGGTATAGCTTCGTGAAGCGCTCCAGCGTGGAAACGGCCGTGTCATAATCCTGCGTCTGGTAGCTGGCGAACGCCGACATGATCTGCGCATTGGTCGCCCACTCGGAAGACGGGTGCTGGCGCTCCACCTCTTCAAACGACGTCACCGAATCCTTGTACTTGCCTTCAAGGAACTGCGAATACGCGTCGTTATATAATGTCTCGGCGGGCTGCGCCGGTTTGGTAGGTTCTTCGTCCTTGCCGCACGACATCAGCAGCGCAGCACACACGAATACCCAAAGAAGAGAAGATTGTTTCATTACGCAAGCGCCCTAATTGCCTATACCACTTTGGTATATCAGGCAAAAGCAGGGCTGCACAACAGCAATTTACAGGAATGTTTAAGCGTAAGCCGCAACAGGAGCGTTGATGAATGCGGCGGGGGCCACATGCATTTTGCCCGGTGCTGCAATGACATAGGCCGATTCATCGGCAAAAATGGCGCGCAGCAGCTTGTTGTTGATGGCATGTCCGGGCTTCACGAAAGAGAAGTGGCCATCCACGCGGCAACCGGCGAGGAACAGGTCACCCACGCAATCCAGCGCCTTGTGGCGTACGAATTCGTCGTTATAACGCAAGCCCTCTTCATTGAGCACGCCTTCAGCGCCCACAACGATAGCGTTTTCCAGCGAGCCGCCGAGTGCGAGGCCCATCTGGCGCAGTGCCATCACCTCATGCTCAAACCCGAAGGTGCGGGCGCGGGAAAGCGACTGCTTGAAGTTCATTTCGCGGAAGTCATAAAAGGCAGCCTGGCGGTCAATCACCTTGCTGTTGAACTGGATTTCGATGGCCAGGGTGCAGCCTTCTTCGCCCATCACGGTGGGTTCAACCGAAGCGATGCTGTCGCCGTCGCGCACTTCAACGCGCTTCAGGATACGAAGCATCTGGCGGGGTTCAGAGAGTTTGATCACGCGGGCGCATTCCAGCATGAACAAGAAAGGCTCGGAGCTGCCGTCCATGATGGGAACTTCAGGGCCGTTCAGCTCAACCACTGCATTATCAAGGCCCACGCCCCAGAAGGCGGCCATAAGATGTTCAATGGTCGAAACGCTAACGCCGTGGCGGTTCTGGATGGTCGTGCCAAGGCGGGTTTCGCTTACTAAATCATAACGCGCCGGCACCAGCGACTGTTCGCTTGCCACATCAAGGCGCTTAAAAACGATACCGGTATTGGCCGGGGCGGGATAAATCACCATTTCCACCGGTTTGCCGCTATGAAGCCCCACGCCAGAGCAGGAAACGCGATTGCTGAGGGTGGTCTGCATCGAAGAAGTAACGTTCACGAAGATACCTATATGTAGTGATGTTTCTTACACATCCAACCTACGTGTTGCCCACCCGGTTTTCAAATCACTGTTTGTTACAGTTTGTTACAATTCGGGCTGTGGATAAATAATTTAATCTTTATTTTCCAGTGCCTAACAAGAAATCTGTCTTCTCGGTTGGGCAGGCAATAATGTCTTCAATATGCGGTGTCATGCCGTAGCTGTAGCTCCCCAGGCGATAGTTGCCCGAATCGCGCTTGCCGGTGGCGAAATAGTAAAAACTGTAATCGTCGGGAAACAGCGAGCGGAACACATCCACGTTTGCAATGCTGTTTCGCGTGGTCTCGGTGAACTCCACCAGCATCAGCGGGCGGTGGGCGCGAATGCTTTCGGCCAGCCCTTCCAGCACCGGTTTTTCAAATCCTTCAACGTCCACTTTCAAAATATCCATGCTGCCCAGCTGCGCGTCCTTCAGCACCTCGTCGCCAATGCGCAGCTGCATATCGCCCAGATAGGTGCTGTCATTACGGTGTTCCTTCGCAAAGGAAGATGCCCCCAGGTTGCTCTCCCCGGCAGCATAAAATGGCAAGATCTCATTCGCATTGGAAAGCGCAAACGGAAACACCGAAACATTGGAAATATGGTTCAACGCAAGGTTCGCCTCCATCTGCTCACGCACCCGCGCAAACGGCTCGAACGCTAAAACCTTGTCGGCAATCTGCGACATGAACAGTGCGTGGTTGCCCGCATTCGCCCCCACATCCACATACACCAACGAAGCCCCCGTTTCCTCGCGCAGGCGCATGGCGTAATCGCGTAAAAGCGACAGCATGTATTTCTCATGCGCCCCGCAAAAATACGCGACCCGGTCTATGTAATTGACGATATTGCCGCGAAACAACAGATTGCCATCGGGTGAATAAAACGGCGCCTCAAATGCATAATCCTTAAGCATTTGCGGATCGAGTTTTTTCAAAAGCGAACAGCGCGTACGGTACGGCAAACCACGCTGGCGGCTAAGCCACACAGCCAAAGACCGCCGTGCGGATTGCTGCCCCATTGCCGGAAAAACCTAGTTAGCCTGGCGGCGCAGGAATGCGGGGATGTCCAGATACTGGTCATCTTCGGCATGCTGCTTCTGCTGGCGATCTTCCACTTGCGCGGATTTCTGCACCACCTGAACGCGCTCGCTGGCTTGCGGGCGTGCGGTGTGGTGGCCATCATCCCCACGGGTCGAAAGCGCGCGGCCCACATCGGCCATACGCTGGAAGAACCCTTTGGTTTCCGTTTCGCGGTGTTCATAACGCGCACCACCGCCAACAGCTACGCGGGCTTCCACCTCGTGCGAAACCGCTGCAGGCTCACGCACAAAACCGCGGCTCTGCTCAATCGGAAACGCTTCCATTTCATCATCCGGGAAATCCGAAATGCGCAAACGCTGCTGCGGCGCATGTTCCATGCCCGTATGCTGTGCGGCAACCGGCGGCAATTCAGCCGGACGCTCAATGCGAACAGCACCACCAGCGCGCATATCAACCGACGGGCGGCTGGCTGCGGTCACATGTGCCTGCGCAGGTACGAAAGACTGCTGCACGGGCACAGGTGCCTGCGCAACAGGTGCAAGCGGCAACATCGGCTCATACGCAAGTGCCTTCTGCACCGGCTTTGCTTCCTGCTTCGGGCTTGCCGAAGCTGCGGATGCTGCAAAAGCGAAAGGCTTCTTAGGCTCTGGTCCCGCAGAGAATTTCTGGCCTGAATTATTCTGCGTATTCACCTGCGCGTCAATCCCGGTAGCAACCACCGAAACGCGCATCTTGCCTTCCATGGCGTCGCTGAAGGTCGAACCGAAAATGATATTCGCTTCCGGGTCCACTTCTTCGCGGATGCGGTTAGCCGCTTCATCCACTTCAAACAGCGTCATGTCGCTGCCGCCGGTGATGTTGATCAGCAATGCGCGCGCGCCTTTGAGCGATACATCGTCCAGCAGCGGGTTGGAAATCGCAGCTTCTGCAGCTTCAATCGCGCGGCGGTCGCCCGTGGCTTCGCCAGTACCCATCATCGCCTTGCCCATTTCGCGCATTACGGTGCGAATATCAGCAAAGTCGAGGTTGATCAGGCCGGGCTTCACCATAAGGTCGGTCACGCCACGTACGCCGGAGTGCAATACTTCATCCGCCATCTTGAACGCATCGGCAAAGGTCGTGCGTTCATTCGCAAGGCGGAACAAATTCTGGTTCGGAATGATGATGAGCGTATCAACATATTCCTGCAGTTCCTTAAGGCCCGCTTCCGCAAGGCGCATACGGTGCGAACCTTCAAACTGGAACGGCTTGGTCACAACGCCCACGGTCAAAACACCCTGGTCCTTGGCAATGCGCGCAATAACCGGCGCGGCACCCGTACCCGTGCCACCGCCCATACCGGCGGTGATGAACACCATGTTGCTGCCTTCAATGTAGGCCGAAATTTCGTCGCGCGCTTCTTCGGCGGCTGCGCGGCCCACTTCCGGGTTTGCGCCAGCGCCCAAACCTTTGGTGATGCCAGCGCCCAGCTGGATGGTGCGCTCGGTGAGCGAGTGGTCCAGCGCCTGCGCGTCGGTGTTTGCCACCACAAAATTCACACCCTCAAGGTCAGCCGCGATCATGTTATTGACGGCATTGCCGCCAGCGCCACCGACACCGATCACGGTGATAGTCGGGCGAAGCAGCTCAGTTTTAACCGGAAGATGCAAATTAATGGTCATAGGGTTTCCTCCCGAATACGTGGTCAAAATTGATTGGTCCCACACATATTGTAATTATTTTTCTATTAATGCCACTACATTTTGTGTTCAGCACAAAAAAACTTTTGCGATGCGGGCACATCTTTTTAGCGGCATTGAGCCGCGCAGGCTGCGTGCCGCCAAGGCGCGAAAGCGCCTGAACGCAAATTACTAAAAATTCTCTCTAAACCAGTTCACCACTTTATCGAACCCGGACGCAAATCCGCCACGGTGGCGGTGCAGGTCAAACATCTGTTCTTCCATGGGTTTTTTGGTTACATAGTCAAGCATCCCCAGCGCCGTGGAAAACGCAGGGCCGCTCACCGACTCCGCCAGACCCGGCAACGCGCGGGGGCGCCCAAGGCGCACCTGCTTGCCCAGAATATTCGAAGCCATCTCACGCACGCCCAGCAGCTGGCTCGCGCCACCCGTCAGCACAACGCGCTTTCCGGCATAGGCGCTCACGCCCGCCATCTCGATTTTGCTGCGGATCATCTCAAAAATTTCCTCGATCCGCGGGCGAATAACCCCCACCAGCATCGAACGCGGCAAAGTGTTCACATCATCGGACTCTTCTTCGCCCAGCTGCGGCACATCCACCATCACCTGATCGTCGCTGGCCGTCGCCAGCGCGCTGCCATGCAGCGTTTTCAGCCGCTCAGCGTTGGAAAGCGTGGTCGAAAGCCCGCGCGCAATGTCGTTGGTCACATGCATCCCGCCCAGCGGAATGGCGTCGGTATACACGTTCTTGCCACCGCCAAACACGGAGAAAGTAGTAACCCCACCGCCCATGTCCACCAGCGTCACACCCAGCTGCTTCTCATCGTCATCAAGGCACGAAAGCGCCGACGCGTAAGGGCTGGCGATATATTCTTCCACGTTCAAATGGCACCGCGCCACGCAATGCGCAAGGTTGCGCGTAATGCTCGGCAGGCCCGTGATAATGTGCAAATCCGCACCCAGCTTCTTGCCAAACATCTTGCGCGGATCGGTAATCCCGCGTGCGCCATCCAGATAGTAAGAAACGGGAATACAATGAATAATATCATGCTCGGTATGTACGATCGAGGCGCGCCCCTGCTCGATAATGTCCATGATGTCGCGGTCGGTCACTTCTTCGCCCAGCATGGTCATTTCCACCGTCACGTTACGGCTGGTGAGGTTGCCGCCCGAAAGGCTCACAATTACATTTTCCACCGTCTCGCCCGCCATCTGCTCAGCGGCGTGGACTGCCGAAATAATGGAGGCCTCGGCCTCCGCAAAATCCGTAATGATACCGGAACGGATACCCTTGGAAAGCTGGTGGCCGATGCCGGTGATTTTCACCTCGCCCGCAGAGTCGGCCTGCGCGATAAAACACGCGATTTTGGTGGTGCCGATATCCAGCACCGCGATGCTGCCATTGCCGCCTTTGCGCAGTGTTTTACTGTTTTTGCCCATGATACTCTGCTTCCGTGAATAATCAGTTTGGTGCGCTTAAAACTCAGGTTTCCCGCGCCGTGGATTTACCCGTAAACACATCCGGTGATAATTTAATAAACACCTTTCCGTCCAAACGCAAGTCAATCACTTTCACTTCCCGGTCGAGGATGCGCTGCTTCTGTTCGATCTCAGCCAGCTTCTTCCACGCCGCCACAGGGTTAGCCTCCGGCAGCCGCACTTCCACATTGTCCCCGCCATCGCTCGAAAGGCGGATATTCCACCGCCGGTCGCTCACCCTTGTCGCCGACGAAAACCGCTTCGCCAGCTCCGGCTCGGCGGCCATAATGTTCATCAGCTCCCGCACCCGCTTGGGCGCAGCCTCGCCAATAATCAGCGGCAGCTGCTTATACGGCCCAATATCAATATCGTTCATCACGATCCCGTTATCGTCCACCAGCGCCAGTTTGCCCTGGTTTTGCCACAGCGCCACCGGCTCGCGCTCCACAATGCGCACATACACGCTGGACGGCAGCGCCCGCTCAACAGCCGCGAATTTCACACTTTCCACCTTCTCCAGCCGCGCGCGCACCTCTTCCAGCGACACCCGAAGGATAGGGTCGCCAATCTTCACGTCCAGCGCCTTATCAATTTCTTCCATCGAGGTGCGGTTGCGCCCCTCCAGATAGAGCGACTGCAACGAAAACCCAGCTTTTACCGTGATGTTATACGCACCCGCCTGCACCGTCTCCACGGCCTTGACCGCCGCGCCGCTTTTCCAGCACCACACCCCGCCCGCAAGCAGCAGCACCGAAAGCACGCTGCCGCCGATAAGGCTGCATTTGCGCACCAATGCTTTGCGTTTTTTCTTGGCCGACTTGTCGCGCATAATTTGCTGCGACTGCCGCTGCCTTGGTGTTAATCCGTCGCTTTTACGTGCCATAAACTCAACCGTTACTCCCCAAGGCGCGCGTCTTCTACCAGCATTTCTACCAGATTTTTGAATGGAATACCAGCATGCGCTGCAAGTTCCGGCGAAAGCGAAAGCGGCGTCATGCCCGGCTGCGTATTGATCTCCAGGAAGTAAAACACGCCCTTGCCTTTCGTATCGTCAAACCGGAAATCCGAGCGCGAAAGCCCCCGGCAGCCCAGCGCCCGGTGCGCAATCTCCGCCATTTCCATCACCGCCTTGGCCTCTTCGGGTGCTAGCGGTGCGGGGCATAAATGCTCGGTTTTGCCGTCGGTGTATTTATTCTCATAATCATAAAACCCGTCCAGCGGGCGAATTTCGGTAACCCCCAGCGCCTTGCCGTTCAGCACCGCCACGGTAATCTCACGCCCCGGAATATATTCTTCCACCAGCACGCTCTCGCCATGCCCCCAGTTTTCTTCCGTAAAGAAGAAATTATCGCCCTCAAACACCAGCGAAACGCCGACCGAGGAGCCTTCGTTAGCAGGCTTAGCCACATAAGGCCGCGCCATCGGGTCGCCCTTCAGCATATCCGCCTTGGTCACAATCATCCCCTTCGGGCAGCGAAGCCCCGCGGCCTCCACCACGCGCTTAGTCATGGGCTTATCCATGGCCACCGCCGATGCCCGCACGCCCGAATGCGTATACGGAATCTTCAAAATTTCCAGCAAACCCTGCACGCAGCCATCTTCGCCAATGCTACCGTGCAGCGCATTAAACACCACATCCGGTTTCGTTTGCGCCAACTGATTCGCAATATCCGGCGTCATATCAATCTCGGTAACCGTATAGCCCGCCTCGCGCAGCGCTTTCGCGCATGCCGCACCCGACACCAGCGACACTTCGCGCTCCGCCGACCAGCCACCCTTCAATACCGCCACATGCTTCTTCGTCATTGCCTTCTATGCCCTTCTAGTGCCTCTTCGCGGCGCAGTATCTCGTGCGCGCCGTGGCTTGTTTGCGCCGCCGCAAAAACAGCCGCATCATTCTTTTCAACATTATTAATAATCTCAGTCAAGGAGCCAGATACCGCAACCCGAAAAAGCTGCTCGTTCGCCTCCCCGAAATTCTTCGGCGCTTCGAAAAAACATAGGCGTCACTACGAATGTTGCCATCGTCGAAAATCTGCGCGTCAAACAGCTTGGTCACACGCTGGTAGCCCGCCTGCCGCCCCGGTGGCGGGTCAATATAAAGATACATCACCAGCTGCCCGTTATCCTTGTCTTCCACCAAACGGCTGATGCAGCTCTTGCCGAACTCCCCTTGCGCCTTATGCACCATATACAGCTTCAGCTGCTCCAGCTTATTCACCGGCTTGCTGCTCATGCATGGCCCATGCGCCTGATTTCCCACTCCAGCACCTGCCCGGTCTGCTCCCGCACGCGCTTCCTCACCTCTTCGCCCAGCCCTTCCAGCTCGGCGGCGGTCGCACCCCCGGTATTAATCAGGAAATTGCAATGCAGCTCGCTCTCCTGCGCCTGCCCCATCATCAGCCCCCGGCAGCCCGCCTTGTCAATCAGCTCCCACGCCTTATGGCCTTCCGGGTTCTTAAACGTGCTGCCGCCCGTGCGCGAGCGCACCGGCTGCGTCTCTTCCCGCGCCGCCTGAATCTCTGCAATTCGCGCCGCAATCGCGTCCCTATCGCCCCGAAGCCCTTCCATCCACACCCGCGTCACAATTACCCCTTCAGGCAACTGGCTATTGCGGTACACAAACGAAATCTCCTCGCGGTTCAGCATCCGCACCGCGCCGCTGCGCTCCACCAGCTCGCACCGCACCAGAACTTGCGCCATGTCGCTGCCATACGCCCCGCCATTCATGCGCACCGCACCGCCCATCGTGCCCGGAATCCCGCTCAAAAACTCAAACCCCGCAACGCCCGCCTCACACGCCACCTGCGCAACATTGACGTCCAAAGCAGCCGCACCCGCAACCACTTCCACACCTTCCGCCGCAATGCCCGCAAACCCGCGCCCAAGGCGAATCACCACCCCGTCAATGCCCCCGTCGCGCACAATCACATTGCTGCCCACGCCCAAAACCGTCACGGGCACATGCGCCGGAAGCAACGTCAGGAACGCTGCCAAATCATCGCTATCCTCAGGCCGGAACAACCACTCCGCAGGCCCGCCCACGCGAAACCAGTTGGTGCGCGACAAATCCGCGCCCTCGCGCAAACGCGGACGAAAAACCTCAAACTCAGCACTATCGAAAAACTGCGCACCCAAAGGTGTGCGCAAGCCCGTCACGAGGCGGCCTTCTTGGGCGAAAGCGCCTCCAGCTCCTGCGGCAAGGCATACGCCCATTTGGTAATGGAACCCGCACCAAGGCACACCACCATGTCACCTTTTTGCCCCACGCTCGCAACAGTCCTGGCCAGCGCTTCGGGCGATTCCAGCTTCAGCACGTTGCGGTGGCCCGCCCCGCGCAAACCTTCCACCAGCTTTTCCGCCGTGATGCCTTCAATAGGCTCCTCACCAGCCGTATAAATATCGGCAACGATCACCGTATCCGCATCGTTAAAACAGGTGCAGAAATCATTGAACAAATCGCGAAGCCGCGTGTAGCGGTGCGGCTGCACCACCGCGATCACCTTGCCATTCGCCTGGCTCTGCGCCGAGCGCGCGGCCTTCAGCGTCGCTGCAATCTCCACCGGGTGATGCCCGTAATCGTCAATCACCGTAATGCCCAGGCCCACGCCCGTATTGGTAAAGCGGCGCTTCACCCCGTTAAAGCTGCGCAAGCCCTTCAAAATCACCTCGTCGGAAAGTTCCAGCTCCAGCGCAATCGAAATCACCGCCAAAGAGTTCCGCACATTATGCTCCCCATGCATCGGCAGCAAAACGTCTTTAATCACGCGCTTCACATCCTGCCCGCGCGCTGCAATCTCCACGTCAAACAACTGCCCCTCTGGCTTCGAGGTAATGTTGATCGCCCGTACATCCGCCTGCGGATTGGTCCCATACGTAATAATCCGGCGGTCATTGATACGTGCAGAAAGCGCCTGCACTTCCGGATGGTCAATGCACAGCACCGCAAACCCGTAAAACGGCAGGTTGGTAAGGAAGGTCGCAAACGCCGCCTTCGCATTATCAAACGACCCGTAATAATCCAGATGCTCCGGATCAATATTCGTAATCACCGCAATGGTCGCAGGCAATTTCGTGAACGTGCCGTCCGACTCATCGGCCTCCACCACCATCCACTCGCCCTTGCCAAGGTAAGCATTCGTGCCACGCGCATTGATGATGCCGCCATTGATCACGGTAGGCTGTAAATCCGCAGCCTCCAGCATCGCAGCCGTCATCGCAGTCGTCGTGGTCTTGCCATGCGTGCCCGCAATCGCAATGCTCATCTTAAAGCGCATCAGTTCCGCAAGCATTTCCGCCCGCTTCACCACCGGCAGCCGCGCCTCGCGCGCCGCAATCATTTCCGGGTTCTCCGGTTTAATAGCCGAAGAAACTACCACCACCTGCGCACCCGAAACATTTGCCGCCTCATGCCCAATGAAAATGGGAATCCCCAGATTCTTGAGCCGCTGCGTGTTATAACTGTCCGACGCGTCCGAGCCCTGCACCTTGTAGCCAAGATTATGCAGCACTTCAGCAATACCGCTCATGCCAATCCCGCCAATGCCGATAAAATGAATCATGCCGATATTCAACGGCAGCTGGTGCGAAATCGGCAGCGCCTTCATGGGAACGGGTTTAATCATGCTGCCACCTCCCGGCTCAGTGCCGGTATCGAAATTGTTTCACCCATCGTGCTGGGAAGTGCCTTCACCAGCTCCGCCTCAAACGGTTCGGCCCGTGCCACTTTCAGCACCAGCGCCGCCAGCTTTTCCGCCGCATCGGGCGAGCCCAGCAGCTTCGCATTTTCCGCAGCCTTCGTAAGCGTAGCCGGAGCCGTGAGGAACGCTTCCAAACGCGCCGCCAGCGAATCCGCTGTAAACCCGTCCTGCGTCATCACCCAGCCACCACCCACCTCTTCCAGCGCGTTGCCGTTATAATATTGGTGGTTATCCATCGCGCTAGGCAGCGGCACCAAAATCGCAGGCCGCCCTGCTGCCGCCAACTCCGAAACCGTGCTAGCCCCCGCCCGCGCAATCACCAAATGACTCGCCGCCAGCCGCGCCGGCAAATCCACAAAGAACGGTGCAAGGTCAACATTCACCCCCATCAACCTGTACAGCTCCCGCGTCTCCGCCATGTCTGCCTCGCGGCACTGCTGGTCAATGCGGATCCGCGCGCGCAATGCCGCCGGAAGCTTGGCAATCGCATTGGGCACCACATCCGAAAACACCGTCGCACCCAGCGACCCGCCGGTGACTAACAGATGCATCTTCCCATCCTGCGAAATACTCGCATACGGCACATCCTTCAGCGCGCGAATGCTGGTGCGCACCGGATTGCCGGTAAGGCTACCCTTCGCCATATACTGTTCCGCCAGCATTTGCGTGGCCGGAAACGACAGCGCAATACGGCTCACCCGCTGCACCAGCAAACGGTTTGCCCGCCCCAGCACCGAGTTCTGCTCATGGATAACGCTCGGAATGCCCAAACGCGGCGCCGAAAACATGGTCGGAAACGACGGATACCCGCCAAACCCCACCACCACCTTCGGCTTCAACTCTTTCAAAATCTTGCGCGCCTGCAAAATCCCCAGCAGCAGGAAAATGCCGCCCTTGATTTTCTTATACAGCGAACCACCCACGGTCCCTGCGCGAATCGTGCGGATTTCCACCCGCGCCAAAGCCCCGGTTTTGAACTGCGCAAAACGGCTATCGGTAATCAGCACCACGCGTTCGCCTTGTGCCATCAGCACTTCGGCTAAAGCCTCAGCCGGGAAAATATGCCCCCCCGTGCCGCCTGCGGCCAGCACGATGGGTTGTTTCAGTTCGGTAGGTTGCATGGTCATTGTTTACGGCGGTTAAGGAATTTGTAAATTCCGTATATACTAATCAAAGCCCACGCCGCTTCAAGCAGAAAGGCGGACAGGTTCCAATGAATCAGCAAAGACCCCATCAGCAGTATCGCGCCGCACAAATTCAACAAAAGGTAGCAAAGCCCGTCATGCGCCAGCTTTTCCCGCTGCATCAGCAGGTAAGCGCTCAAAAAGCACACCACCCCCAGATTGCCGATCGTATCTGCGAATAAATCCATTATGTGGCCAGCTTATTTAGAGTGATGGCCAAAGCGGCGGCGCGTCAGGGCCAGCATCATGCCCATCCCCAGCCCAATAGCCACAACAGACGACCCCCCATAACTCAGGAAAGGCAGCGTCATCCCCTTCGCCGGAAACAAATTCACCGCCACCCCCATATTGATCACCGACTGAATGCCAAACTGCACCAGCACCCCAGCCACCGCCAAAACCACGAACAGGTCGTTTTCTTCACGCACCCGCAGCAGCCCGCGCAACACCACAAACGCGAACAGCCCAAGGATAAACAAACACGCAATCACCCCGAATTCCTCGCCCGCCACCGCAAAAATAAAGTCGGTATGCGAATCCGGCAGGAACTGCTTCACCTCGCCCTCCCCCGGCCCGCGCCCTAAAATACCGCCATTACGGAAAGCCTCAAGCGACCTTGCAATCTGGTAATTGTCGCCCTCAGCCGGATCTAAAAAGTTATTGATGCGCTTAGCCACATGCGGGAAGAAATGATACGCGCCAAACAAACCCGCAACCCCCATCCCCATCATCACAAACAACCACAGGAACGGCAGCCCCGAAAGGAACAGCTGCACCGCCCACATGGTGGTAACCGTGAGCGACATGCCAATATCCGGCTGCACCAGCAGCAACAGCAGCACCACCACATAAATCGCAATCGCCACGCGATACCCAGGGAAGTCCACCCGGCGGTGATTCTCCGAACACACCCACGCCATCACAATGGCAAAGCACGGTTTCATAAACTCCGACGGCTGGATCGAAACCCCCGCCACATCAATCCAGCGGTGCGCGCCCTTCGTCTGCGCACCCAGAAACGGCACCAGCACCATCATCGCAAGGCTCGCCGAAAACCCGACCACCGCCAAACGCCGGATCGCCACCGGCGGCAGCAGCGACACCGCCAGCATCACCCCCATGCCCAAAAGCAAAAACACCTGATGCCGGTGCACAAAATAAAACTCCGGCAAATCAAGCCGCTTCGCCACCGGCGGGCTACCCGCCGTCACCAGAATCGAGCCGATCACGATCAGCAGCAACAGCGCAAAAAGATTCAGGCGGTCCACCGTCCACCACCAGCGCCCAAACACAGTCGTATTGGTACGGTCAAGACGCATGGCGCTTCCCTCCTGCTGCTAACGCTTCCGCGGCCGCACAAAACGCATCGCCGCGCTCCTCAAAACTCTTCCACTGGTCAAACGACGCACAAGCGGGCGAAAGCAAAACCACCGCGCCCTTGCGCTTTTCCGCAAATGCCATCGCCGCCGCCTGCTCCACCGCCTTTTGCAATGTGCCCGCGCGTGTATAAGCAACCTTACCCTCCAGCGTCTTCGCAAAATCCTCTTCCGCCGCACCGATCAAAAACGCATGCGCAACCTTCGGGAAATACCGCGCGAGGCTCTCAATACCCCCCGCCTTCGCCTTGCCGCCCGCAATCCAGTAAATCGCCTCATACGGCGCCAGCGCATGGCTCGTCGCATCCGCATTCGTCGCCTTGCTGTCATTGATAAAGCGCACCCCGTCAATAGTCACAACCATTTGCAACCGGTGGCGCAATCCCGCAAAGCTCTGCATCGCCGCATAAATCACATCAGGCGCAACCCCGCATGCCCGCGCAACCGCATATGCGATCGCCGCATTCTGCCAGTTATGCGCGCCCGTAAGCGTCACAATACCGCGCAAATCAAATTGTTTCTCCGCCGCTACATCATACAGCACACCATTTTGCACAAACACCCCGTCCTGCAAAATCTTCTGCGACGACACACTCACCACCCGCATCGGCCCGCGCCCATGCAGCACATTAGCCACCTCATGCGTATACCCGTCATCCACCGCAATAATGGCAACATCATCTTTCTGCTGGCGGTCGAACAAATGCATCTTCGCCGCCACATATCCCGCCATGTCGCCATGCCGGTCGAGGTGATCGGGCGTCACATTCAAAAACGCCCCCACATTAAACCGCGCCGTGTGCAACAAATCCAGCTGGTACGACGAAAGCTCCAACACATACGTACCGCCATTGCCCAGCGGCTCCAGCGACAACGCCGCCGTACCCAGATTGCCCCCCACCTGCGGCTTCAACCCCGCCGCCTGCAAAATATGCCCGATCAGCGTGGTCGTCGTAGATTTCCCGTTCGTCCCCGTAATCCCCACATACCGCGCATCCGGGCAGGCAAGATACAGCAGCTCAATATCGCCCACCACCGGGCATCCCTGCGCTTGCGCCCGCACCACCACATCATGCGGCTTCGGGTGCGTCAGCGGAACCCCCGGCGAAAGCACCACCGCCGCTAATTCCCCCCATGGCCACTGCGCAACCGGCAGCACCGTAATATCTTTGAATTTTTCTGCCGTGCGCGCGCAGCTCGCCTCGCTATCATCAGCCGCAAACACAAGCGCCCCGCCTGCCAGGAGCGAAGCAATGGTCGCATCCCCGGCCTTACCGAGGCCGAACACGCCCACGTTGCGTCCCTTATATGCGCCAACAGCAATCATCTCAGTTTAAGTGTAGCAAGCCCCAGCAGCGCGAAAATGCAGGAAATGATCCAGAACCGGATCACAATCGTTGGCTCTTTCCAGCCCAGCTTTTCAAAATGATGATGCACCGGCGCCATCTTGAACACGCGCTTGCCCGTTGTCTTAAACGACACCACCTGGATAATCACCGACACCGCCTCCAGCACGAACAACCCGCCCACAATCGCCAGCACCAGCTCGTGGCGCGCCATCACGCTGATCACACCCAGCGAGCCGCCAAAAGCAAGACTGCCCGTATCGCCCATAAACACCTGCGCCGGTGGCGCATTAAACCACAGGAAGCCAAGACTCGCCCCAACAAGCGCCGCGCAGAACACCGCCAGCTCGCCCGCGCCCGGCACATAATGAATCTGCAAATAATTGGCAAACACGGCATTACCCACCAGATACGTAATCAGCGCAAAACACCCCGCCACAATCATGATCGGCACAATGGCCAAACCGTCCAGCCCATCGGTAAGGTTCACCGCATTGCTCGCCCCCACCATCACCACCAGCGCAAACGGCACATAAAAAATCCCCGCATAAATCAGGATATTTTTAAAGAACGGCACCGCAATCATGCCCGACAAATTATCCGGCGCCAGATACTGCACAGCGGTTGCCGCCAGTACCGAAATCACCGCCTGCCACAGCATTTTCTTGCGCGAGGAAAGCCCCTTGGTGTTGCGCTTGGTAAGCTTCAAATAATCGTCGCGAAACCCGATAGCCCCAAACCCAAGCGTCACGAACAACACAATCCAGATATACGGATTGGCAAGATCGGCCCATAGCAGCGTCGAAACCGTCACCGCCAGCAAAATCATCACCCCGCCCATGGTGGGTGTGCCTTTTTTGGTCAGCAAATGCGACTCCGGCCCGTCAAGGCGAATGGGCTGCCCTTCGGCCTGTTTAGATTTCAGCCAGCGAATAATTTTCGGCCCGAAATAAAAGCTGATAATCAGCGCCGTAAATACGGCCGCGCCGCTGCGAAACGTAATGTAGCGGAACAGGTTCAAAAAGCTGTACTGCGACGCAAACGGCACAAGCAGATTATACAGCATGTTGTTTCTCCATAGCGCTTGCCGCGAATTTTTCTTTCACCAGCGCCGCCAGCTCATACATCTTGCTACCGTGCGAACCCTTCACCAGCAGCACGTCGCCGGGCTGCAACTCGCGCTCGATCAGCGGCAATAGCGCCGCAGCCGATGCAGCATGCCCGCCGCGCTGTGCGCTTGCAATCGCGTCATGCGCCAGCTTCATCAGCTCGCCCGCCGTAAACACCTTGTCGAATTCACGAAGCCCCGAAGCAAGCGACGCATGCAACGCCGGGCCATCCGGCCCCAGCTCCAGCATGTTGCCAAGAGCTGCAAGCTTGCGCCCTTTCTTGCCGTGGCCTTCCCACACTTCCTGCGTCTTGGCAAATGCCGCAAACATGGAAGCCGGGCTTGCATTATAACTATCGTCAATCAGGTACGCGTTACCGCCCACCACCCGCACCGCAATCACCTGCCCGCGCCCCGCCACTTCCGTGAAGGTCGCAAGCTGGCTCGCCGTCTTCGCGTCGTCCAACCCCAGCGCATGCGTGACCGCAAGGGTCAGCAGCGAAGTCGTGGCCCAATGCCTGCCCACCGCATTCAGCGAATAGAACAAATGCTTGCCATGAATGCTGGCTGTAATCGCGCAGCCTTCCTGCGTGGGCTTATAATCAATCAGGCGGCAATCGGATTTTTCATGCACCCCGAACGTCACCGCAATCCTCACCCCATGCTCGCCGCTTTTGCGTAACAGTAGCGCATAATGCTGGCTGTCCCGGTTCAAAACCGCCACGCCATTATTGGGCATCGAATCAAAAATTTCCGCCTTTGCCGCGGCAATCCCCTCGATAGAGCCGAAGAACTCCATATGCACGGCCTCAACATTCGTAATCGCCGCCACATGCGGGCGCACCATGCGCGTCAGATGCTCGATTTCCCCCGCATGGTTCATACCCATCTCAAACACCGCGAATTCAATGTCCGGCGGCAAATTCGCCAGGTTCAGCGGCGTGCCGATATGGTTGTTATAATTCCCCGAAGTAGCATAGGTCTTCCCATGCGCCGAAAGCGCCAGCCGCAGCATTTCTTTCGCGCTGGTCTTGCCCACACTGCCCGTAACACCAACGATTTTCGCCGTGCTGCGCGTACGCGCTTCGCGCCCCAAATCCTCAAGACCCCGCAAGGTATCATCCACCTTCAGCAGCGGCGCTTTTTCCAGACCTTCCGGAACACGGCTCACCACCGCCGCCACTGCGCCCTTATCCAGCGCCGCCCTCACAAAATCATGCCCGTCAAAATTATCGCCCTTGATGGCAACGAACAAATCCCCCGGCTGCACGGCCCGGCTGTCTATAACCACGCGCATCGCCTTCCAGCTTCCGGTGGCGATCCCCCCGGTTGCATCTGCCGCGCTTAGCTCGTTCCATAGTACCGTCATGCTGCCAACTTCAACTCCTTTGCCGCCTCGCGCGCCACCTGTGCATCGTCGAAGGGGTAGGTTTTATTCCCTACAATTTGTATCTTCTCATGGCCCTTACCAGCTATTACAAGTATGTCACCGCTAGCAAGCCCTTTCAATGCACCATAAATAGCTTCACGCCGATCCGCAACTTCTTTGGCATGTTTTGTTGCAGCCATAATCGCATGGCGGATCAGCGCCGCATCTTCACTGCGCGGGTTATCATCCGTCACAATGGCCACATCCGCCAGCGTATCGCCAATTTTGCCCATCTCTGGCCGCTTGCCCGCATCCCGGTCGCCGCCACAACCAAACACCACGTGCAGCCTGCCCTCGGTGTGGGGCCGCAGCGTCTGCAAAATATTAGCCAGCGCCATCGGCGTATGCGCGTAATCAATAAATACCGCTGCCCCATTGGCCAGCTGCACCACCTGCTCCAGCCGCCCCGGCACGCCCGCAAGCTTAGGAATACACGCCAGCGCCCGGCCCAAATCCCCGCCCGAACCCACAACCAGCCCCAGCGCGGTCAAAATATTCATGGTCTGGAACGCACCCACCAGCGGAATCTCCAGCACATGGTGCTTGCCAAACAGCTCAACTTCCACGCACTGCCCATGCGGCAGCGGCTTTAGCCCCAGCACCCGGAACTCACTCCCCGCCTTGCCAAACCCAATCACCTTATGCCCCCGCGCATCGCAGATGGCCTTCACTTCCGCAAAGCGCTTATCGTCCTGGTTCAGCACCGCCGTGCCGCCCTTGGGCAGCAGCGCCGAGAACAGCCGCATCTTCGCCTCGAAATACTTATCTTCCGTGAGATGATAATCCAGATGGTCGCGGGCGATATTCGTAAACGCCGCCGCCTCCAGCTTCACCCCGTCCAGCCTGTGCTGGTCCAGCCCATGGCTCGACGCCTCCATGCACACCCGCTGCACGCCCTTAGCCGCCATGCCCGCCAGCGCCTCATGCAACTGCACCGGATACGGCGTGGTGTAAGACCCCGCCAGCAACTGCTCGCCCGTCCCCGAAAGCGCCCCCAGCGTACCAACCGACGCCGATTGCTCCCCCATCAAATGCCAGAACTGCCGGTAAAAATCCGCCGTGGATGTCTTGCCGTCCGTACCCGTAACAGCCACCATATGCTCTGGTTGCCGCCCATAAAACGCCGCCGCCATCAGCGCCATATCGCGCATGGCGTTGGTGCTTTTCAGCACTGGCAGCCCGCACCCGTCCACCTCCCCCTCGGCCAGCACCGCCACCGCGCCCGCTGCCTTAGCCGCAGGAATAAACGCCGCCCCGTCCACATGCGCGCCCTTAAGCGCGATAAACAACGTGCCCGCGCTCACCTGCCGCGAGTCGGGGGTAATGCTGCTGATGGAAAGTTGTGAAGCTGCGGAGGGGATGTCGAAAATGTCGCCAGTAGCACGTATCAGGTCAGAAAGAGGCAACATGGAAATACCGTTTCGCAAGAGAAGGCGCCGTGGTGCTTGCTGCGGTAGTGGGTTTGTTGCTGGGTGTATTTTCCACCCAGAACTTCTCCGCATCATCCTTCGGCGAATCATAGTTAGGACGGATATTAAGCAATGGGCCCATGCGCGCAATCACTTTATTAACCACCGGCGCGGAAATCCACCCGCCGGTTGCGAAATTATGCGTCGTCTTGTCGCCCTTCGGCTCGTCAATCATCACCAGCACGATATATTGCGGGTCATCCATCGGGAAGGTAGCAATGAAGGAAGCAAGCTTCGCGTTCGCCTCATATTTGCCGCCCGTGTTCTTTTCCGCCGTGCCCGTCTTGCCCGCCACATGGTAGCCCGGCACATCCGCCTTCGTGCCCGTGCCATGGTCCACCACCAGCCGCATCAACCGGCGCACATTTTCCGACGTCTTCTCGCTGATCACGCGCGGGCCTTCGGCCTTGCCCTTATTACCGTCTTTAAGCAGCGTAAGCTTGGGCAGCGTACCGCCATTGACCATCGCCGCGATACCCCGCACCAGATGCAGCGGCGACACCGAAATCCCATGCCCATACGCAATCGTGACCGTGTTGATCTCTTTCCAGTCCTTCGGATACAGCGGCGAGGACTTCTCCGGCAATTCCAGATCCACCGGCTTCATCATCCCCACCTTTTCAAGGAAGGCCTTCTGTTTCTTCGTACCCACATCCAGCACCATGCGCGCCGTGCCCACGTTCGAGGAATAGGCATAAATTTCCGGCACAGTGAGCCACTTATGCATCGGGTGCGCGTCCGAAATCGTGAAATTCGCAATCTTCAGCGGGTGGTCGGCGTCATAGCTGCTTTTCATGTTCGCCGTGCCGCCCTCAAGCGCCATGGCCATGGTAAAGGTCTTAAACGTGGAGCCCATTTCATAGGTGCCGAGCGTTGCGCGGTTAAAGCGCGAAGCTTCCTTGCTGGCCATCGGGTTATGCGGATCGAAATCCGGCAAGCTCACCATGGAAAGCAGCTCGCCCGACCGCAAATCCATAATCACGCCCGTAGCCCCAATCGCCTGGAACTGGTCCACCGCTGCCTGCATTTCCTCATGCATGATGGCCTGAAGGCGCACATCCAGCGAAAGCTGCAACGGCTGCCCGTTTACCGCCGTATCCAGCAAACGGTCATCAAACTGCTTTTCAATGCCTGCCAACCCCTTATTATCCACGCCCACATATCCCGTCACGTGCGAAAGCTCGTTGCCATGCGGATACACGCGCTTTTCCTCTGGCAAAAAGTAAAGCCCCGGAATACCCAGCGCATTGGCCACGCTTTCTTCCTTCGGCGTCAGGTTGCGCTTAATCCACAGGAAGGACTTACCCGCCTTAAGCTTGGTCAGCAGCTGCTTGCTATCCATGCCAAACGCCTTGGAAAGCTTCGCCGCCGCTTCTTCTTTATTTTTGATTTCTTTCGGGTTTACAAACACCGATGAGGTCATAAGGCTGGTTGCGATCAGCTCGCCGTTACGGTCCACGATATCGCCGCGCTGCAGTACCGGCTCGTCGCCCTTTTTCATCTCCACCTGCTGGGTCTTCTCGTCATTATCCGGGTCGCTCACCGTGATAAAGGTCGAATGCTTGTTGCTAAGCACCGCCACCTCCACCATGCGCACGCTGATGCTTACGAAGCACAGCACAAAAAACATCCCGACACACCAAAGGCGCAACCGGCTTTGCTCGATGATGCGCCTTCCTGTACTTTCCTTGATGATGACTTTGCGGGTCTGCCGGCTCACCTGCCTCCCCCGGCCTTGCTCACATGCAGCGAAGCGGTCTTGATCGGCCCGTCCTTATCCGCTGCCGCAACGCTCTGCGCGGGGAACGGAATTTCTTCCACTTCCGCAATCTGGTTCACAGTCAGGTCGGTGGATGCGAGATATTTGGCGGCCAGCTGCTGCAAGCGTTGCGGACGGTTCAGATACGCCCACTCCGCATTTACCACATGCAGCGCCTCGCGCTCATGTTCCAATTCCCGCGAAGTGGAAGCCACTTCGTTCTTCAGCGTCTGCACCTGATACTTGACCTTATAAAGCATGAACGACGCCACCACGATAACCATCATCCAAACAACTGTCGAGAGTTTCATGACGTTATACTTTCTCGGATGCTTGCATCATGCGCATCGTTGCCGAGCGCGCACGGGGGTTGGTGTCCAGCTCTGCGTCGCCCGCAGTGCGTTTCTCCGGCTTGGGTAAAAAAAAGCGGGGAGCCTCACCGCCAGAAGCTGGCCGGTTTGCCATGAGCTGTTGAGGCACATGGCGCGAGGACTCCCCAGTTTTACCGCAACGGGAGTGGGTAAAGCGTTTCACGATACGGTCTTCCAAAGAGTGGAAGGAAACCACCACCATGCGCCCACCGGGGGTGAGCAGGTCTTCGGCGGCTTTCAGGCCCGTTTCGAGAGATTCAAATTCGTGGTTCACATAAATGCGCAAACCCTGGAAGCTGCGCGTGGAAGGGTCGGTCTTGCCGTGCTGCCCGCCCAGAACGCCGCGAATAATATCGGCCAGCTGCTTGGTGCGCGTAATCGGCGTCTCAGCCCGCGCCTTCACAATCGCCGCCGCAATTTTGCGCGCCGCCTTCTCTTCCCCGTAATAGTGGAAGATGTCGGCCAATTCTTCTTCATCCGCGCCGTTCACAATGTCCGAAGCACTGGCACCGCTATCGCTCATGCGCATATCAAGGGGGCCATCATTCTTAAACGAAAACCCGCGCCCTGCCTGGTCCAGCTGCATCGAAGAAACCCCAAGGTCCAGCACAATGCCGTCCACTTCCTCAACGCCATGCAGCTCCAAGAGCGAACACATGTCGGAGAAATTCCCCAGCAACCACACAAAACGCCCCGGAAATTCCGCTTCCAGCTTTTCGGCAAATACTTTCGTGGAAGGATCGCGGTCAATCGCAAACACCCGGCAATCCGCCGCGTTCAAAATCGCGCGGCTATACCCGCCCGCGCCAAACGTGCCGTCCACATACACGCCGTTATCCTTCGGCGCCAGCCAATCAAGCATTTCCCCAAGCATCACCGGATTGTGCGAACTCATTGTTTTGCTCCCGGCGTACCGCGAAGCTGGTAGCGCTTGCTCTTCGCCAGTTCGCGTGCGCGCAGCGCATGCTCGGCAAATGCTACCGGTTCCCAGATTTCAAAAATCTCGCCCTTACCCACAAACACTGCTTGTTCGCTAAGGTTAGCCGATGCAATCAGCTGCTCCGGCAGCATGATGCGCCCTTCCCCGTCAAACGACAGCTGCACGCTCTCACCGAAAATGGTGGTGGCAAACGCGTCGCGCTCTTCAGAAAACGGGTCCAGCATTTCAATGCGCTCGTTGAGCTTCATAAAACGGTCCATGCCGCAGCCCTCGATGCAGGAATGCAGCAAAGAGCCATACGCCACGATGCCAGCAAATTCCTGCGCAGCCAGATTCGCGCGGAACTGCGCGGGGACGGAAATGCGCCCCTTCTTATCAATACGGTTCTGATAGGTCGAAAGAAATAACATTGGGTTTTCTTTAGCCTGTTCATGCCCTACATGGCGCTTTATGGGATAACGTGGGATTTCATGGGTATTAATGGGAGATTATGCCTTTTCCATGGGCTAGTCAACCCCCTTTCACCATTTACCCCCCTGTTAATGTCGGGGATAACCCGCCAAAAAACCGCCATAATCAGGGGATAACTATTTTCCCCATAAATTCCCATGGCACAGCCATAGCCCGGCCCATCTGGGAAATTTTGGACATAAAAAAAGCCCCGTCCGAAGACAGGGCCTTTTCATTAGTAGCGGAAACCGCCCTAGGGCAGATTAACGCGAGTAATATTCGATAACGAAGTTCGGCTGCATGATGACCGGGTACGGTACTTCAGCAAGCTTGGGAACGCGGATGAACTTGGCTTTCATTTCCGTGTTGTTGAACTCGATATATTCGGGAACGGAGCGTTCCGGGTTCTGGATCATTTCCAGTACAACCGGGATCTGCTTGCTCTTTTCGCGCAGTTCGATCACGTCGCCTTCCATAACCAGCATGGAGGGAACGTTAGCTTTTTTGCCGTTGATGCGCACATGGCCATGGCTTACGAGCTGGCGTGCGGCAAACGGGGAAGCAACGAGGCCCATACGGTATACAACGGTGTCCAGGCGGCTTTCCAGCAGGCCGATCAGGTTTTCGCCCGTGTCGCCCTTGCGGCGCAGCGCTTCCTGATAGATGCGGCGGAACTGGCGCTCGGTGATGTTGCCATAATAGCCGCGCAGCTTTTGCTTTTCGCGCAGCTGGGTGCCGTAATCCGAGGTCTTCTTGCGCTTTGCCTGGCCGTGCTGGCCGGGAGCGTATGCGCGCTTGTTGAACGGATCCTTAGCAGAGCCCCAGAGGCTGGCGCCGAGGCGGCGGCTAATTTTGAATTTGCAATCAAGACGTTTGGTCACAGTATTACCTGATATATAGATTAAGAATAAAGGGAGGTGAAATATACAAAGAAAAACGGGGCTGTCAAACAAAGAATGCGCCTAAAAACGCATTATTTTAGCCCAAGGGAATATATTTAGAGACGACGCCCCGCAGGTGTCGCTAATTCCTCAACTTTCCGGCTTCCGTCAATGGCGTTCAGGCCATCAGCACGGGTAAGGTTGGGGATGGTGGTATCAAGCGCCTGCGCGCCGGATTGCTGTGCTTTGTAGCGTTTCGTGAAATCGCCCTCAACCGGGGCCTCGCCCATCATGGTCTGAGCCTGAGCTTGGGGTTGCGTCATTTGCGGCGGATATTCCATAATGGCGGGAATAGGCGCGGTAAGTTCCTGCGGCAGCGGCGGCATATCATCTGCCGAAGGGCGGCGGCTATTGCGCAAGCTCATCACCGCAATCGGCAAAGCTACGGCACCGCCCGCGATCAAACCGCCGATCCCCGCAACCTTGGGGATCTTCTTGAACATTTCTGCACTCGGTTTCCAGCTAATAGCCATAACGTTAGTCCTTCAGCGATTAAAGCTGCTTGGGCATCATTGCTTCGACTTCGCGCTGCTTCAACACAGCCTTCGCCTTCGATTCGCATTTCAGCTCGATTTCTTTGCCTGCAAAACCACCGGCAGCGGCGGCAGCAGCCTGCTGGCCTTTCGGGTCAGCGCCCGCAGCCATCTGCGCGCTCATATGTTCCTGAATCTGGTTGACCACGAACTCCTGGCCCTTCTGGAAAGCCACCTGTTCGCGCTTCTGGATTTGCGGCTCTATGTCGGACTTGGCAATCTGGTAGCCTTCCTGAATGCCTTTGATTTCGCCGTCATTGAATGTTTTTGCGCGGGTGTTCTGTTTGCCCTGACCACGGTTGCGGTATGCGGAATTTTCATCCACCACCTGCCCTACGCCCTTAACTGCGCCAAGCGCACCGCCAACAACCGCAGCGCCGCCACCGAAGGAAGCAGCCGAAGAAACACCGGCAACCACACCGCCGACAACGCCAGCCGCGCTAACCAGCAGGCCAGCCACCGAAGCGATACCGCCCATGATGCCGCCCGTAGCGAGTGCCGAAATCGCAGCGCCCGCAAGCAAACCAGCGCCACCGATAACAACGGCGGGAATGGCGAATGCGGCGATTGCACCGAGCAAGCCCCATTTCACAGCTTTGCCACCTACCGTAGCGGCGGTGCTAAAACCATCGTGATTGATCGGGTCAGCCATAAAAAGTCCTTATAATGAAAGTGTTACCTCAACATACGTAGAGTATGGCACAGAAGGCCGCGACTATTAAGTTAAGGTTTTATTACAATAGCCTAATTAACCATTACAGGTCAAGGTCTAGGGAAAAAACGGACGCTCTCGCAAGACCTTAAGTGTAGGCTGGGCCTTCCGGTCCCATGCCCCTGCCCTGCGGCAGGCCACGGTTCGGGTTCATGCCCTCATCCATACGCATCATGGCGGCTTTCTGGCGGTCACGGGCCTGGTGCAGGCTTGCCAGCATGCCGGAGCGCTGCTTGGCCATATGGAATTTATTCACAATCTTATCTTCTTCAGTATCCGCCGCGTCCGATGCGCTGCTAAGCGCAAGCAAACCGCCGCCCGTAGCGCCAATCGCGCCGCCATATCCAGCGCCTGCAAGTGCCGCGCTGCCAATCGCGCTGGTAACAAGCCCGCCTGCGCCTGAAGCAAGCCCAACCGCCGATGCGATCCAGCCCACAGGCCCAAGCGCCACCACCGTCATGCCGCCAACCAGCGTCGCAACGCCTGCAAATGCCGCAGCGCCAACACCCGCACCGATCAAACCACCCTTAAATCCACCACCCAGAACATGCTTTGCCTGGCTTGCGATACGGCTGTGGTTTTTAAGCGCGGGATGTACGTCGTCATCCGCATCCACGCTAAGGTCTTGGTCTTCAATACGGCTTCTGGACATATACGAACCTGTAAAAAACGCTTTCTCTATACTTCCACTATGGCATAGCGGCCTGCAAATCTCAAATTAAGCTTTTATGGCAGCAATTTCCAGCACATGTCAGGAATATGACAATCCGCCCGAAAAACCACAATAACAAATAATTTGAGTGCCTTAACGGCCGTTCGTGCCACTGATTGCAGCAGCGATACCCTTAATGTCAATGCCCAACCCTTTCAGGCCGTTATCCACATCCGGGGTAAACAGCCCCGATTCCGCAACATCCTGCCCGCCTTTAACCATGGCAGCCAGTGCCGAACCGCTTTCCGTCATCAGCGCTTTGCCGTCTGCTTCGCGCACCGCCCCATCAACGCTCGATTGCAACGCCGCAAGATCAGCCGAAGTCATACCATCAGCCCGTGCCTGCAGCAGCGCATCCGCGCCCGCAACCGACACACCCTTGGACGCAAGCCGCGCCAATACTTCTTTAAGCGCACCCTGTTTACCGCTGAAACTCACCGCTTCCGAACCGGTGGCAAGTTCTGCACCGCGCTTTTCTTCTTCGCGCACCACAGGCGTTTCCAGCAGGGTAGGTGTTTTTTCGGGGGTCTCGCTCATAAATCATCAGCCCATTAGGGGTTTTCGATAATCTAAGAATACCCCATTGCGCCCAAACCCTCAAAAGAAGGTTTTATGACAGCCGAACGCAGCGGAATATATTGTATTAATTACTTCTTTTTGCCGTCAACCAGCAGCGACACCTTGCTCTTCACCTTGCCTGAGCATAAATCCACCGTGGCCACCTGCATGCTTTGCGCCCCTTTTTGCAGCGTCACATACAGCACTTTGCCGTCGCGCTCCACACTCACCACATCGCCCAGCCCCTTCAGATCCGCCTCGCCGCCCGCACACGCATAGGCCGCCGTGCCGTTGGCTTCCGCATTCACCTTTTTCCACACCATGCCACAAAGCAGCAGCGTGCCGCCAATCAGCAGCAGCCCCATGGAAAATACGAGGGTCTTGAGCGGTTTTAAGTTCTCTTTCGGCTCTTCAACTGGTAGATCATCGCTCATGCCCGAAACCCATTCATTCATTGTTACCGAAGACGAAGCAGGTTCCCGCCTCGACAAATTCCTGTCGCAGCGCCTCGAACACATGTCGCGCAGCCGCCTGCAAGGCTTAATAGCCCAAGGCGCCGTAACCTGCAAGGGTTTGCCCTCTGAAGACGCCAATACCAAGGTAAAACTGGGGCAGGAGATCATTCTCACCATCCCCGAAGCCGTCGCCTCCCACATCGAAGCGCAGGCCATCGCGCTCGATATTATCTTTGAAGACGAACATATGCTCGTCATCAACAAACCCGCAGGGCTCACCGTCCACCCCGCGCCCGGACACGCCGACATGACGCTGGTAAATGCCCTCCTCGCCCATTGCGGCGACACGCTTTCCGGCATTGGCGGCGTTGCCCGCCCCGGCATCGTCCACCGCATAGACAAAGACACCAGCGGATTATTAGTCGTGGCCAAACACGACGCCGCCCACAATCACCTGTCCGAACAACTCTCCGAACGCACCCTGAAGCGCACCTACCGCGCCATCGTCTGGGGCGAACCGCGCGCCAGCCAGGGCACCATCACCGGAAACATCGGCCGCAGCACCGCCAACCGCCAGCGCATGGCCGTGGTTAAAACCGGCGGCAAGGAAGCCACCACCCATTACAAACTCCTGCAGAAATTCCAGCCCGAAGGCATCAAAGCCCCCATGGCTGCCTACGTGGAATGTAATCTGGAAACAGGCCGCACCCACCAGATCCGCGTGCATTTCACCCATATCGGCCACCCGCTGATGGGCGACCCCGGCTACGGCCCCTCCACCCAAACCCACATGAACCAGAACATCTTCAAACCCATGGCCCCGGAGTCCCGCGCCATCATCATGGGCTTCACCCGCCAAGCGTTGCACGCCAAGGAACTCGGCCTCATCCACCCCGCAACCGGCGAACACATGCATTTCGAGTGCCCCGTCCCGCCAGACATGGAAGCCCTGATCAACGCCCTCTCATAAATCTTAGTGGGTAATTTCGCGCACCCGGTCGGTGCCGGGGGTCACCTCGCGCACCGCGCTCCTGTGGTAGTCTTCGGCTAACCCTTCGCCGTTGGCAGCCTTCTGCCTGTCAAACACCATCCGCCCCGCAGCGCCGCGCACCCATTCGGGCATCGCCTCCGCAAGGTCTTCATACAGCCTGCGCGTTTTCTTGAAATGCCTGCGGTCGCCACCAAACATCGCCAGGTTTTCTTCCCCGTACGCAACCACAATCGAAGGCAACTGCCCCAGTCGGTTCGCCTGCAAAGGCCGCGTTTGTTCCCGCGCAATATGAATGGAGCTATGCACCGCCGAAGACACCCGCCCGACAAAATCCTCGATGGCGCGTTTATAGGGCGGCTCGCGCAGGGCGGCCGCATCGGGGCTTTCAATCGAAAAGGACAAGCGCGGCGTTGCCAGCATTGTTCCATCCTGTTTCGTTTCTTGTAGTTCGAGCCGGATCTTGATGTCCGCATCCAGCGCCCATTCGCGCCTTGTGTTGGTATATGATGCCATGGTGTAACCCCTGCATTACGTGTGCCAGAAGTCTTTAAGCTAAACAATTATTCCGCAGATGGAAAGATATTTAACGCAATCCCCCGCCTCCGCTGCAATAGCCATGCGCTCCGCTCCAAATTCCACCCCCGCAACGGGTTGGAATAATTCACTTTTCCCTTGCATTCCGGGTAATGTCATAATAGCTCTTAAAGCAGTGAATTAGCATAGGGATGAAAGTAATATCATGGCACATACCGTTGGCTCGTATCTGTTTGACTACCTGTATAATCAGGGTGTGCGCCACGCTTTCGGCATTCCCGGCGACTTCGCCCTCCCCACCTTCCGCTGGCTTGAAAAATCCCAGCTCGACCTCCTCACCATGACCCACGAACCCTCCGTAGGCTTCGCCGCCGATGCGTATGCCCGCGTCCACGGCTTGGGCGTCGCAGTGGTCACCTACTGCGTCGGCGGCCTCAACATGCTGAACCCCATCGCCTGCGCCTACGCCGAAAAAAGCCCCGTCATCGTCATCTCCGGCGGTCCCTCGCCCGCCGACCGCCACCGCGACGCGCTGGTGCATCACAAGGTTCGCACCTTCGACACCCAGCGCCGCATTTATGACGAAGTCACCTGCGCCAGCACCGTGCTGCTCGACCCCGAAACCGCCGCCGACGAAATCATCCGCGTAGTAACCACCGCCATCGCCGAATCCCGCCCCGCCTACATCGAAGTGCCCTACGACGTGGTAGACATGCCCATCCGCATGCCCACCCTCAAAAATTCCCCCGTCCCCGAAAGCGACGCGGAGAATTTAGAGGCCGCACTGGCCGAAGCCATCGCCAAAATCAACAACGCCAAAACCCCCATCATCGTCGCCGACGTCGAACTGCACCGCCATGGCCTCACCGACCTCGCCCTTGCGATTGCCGAAAAATTCAACATCCCCATCGCAGCCACCCTGCTTTCCAAAAGCGTTATCTCCGAAACCAGCCCGCTCTACATGGGCGTATACAGCGCCGCACTTTCCGAAAAAATCTGTCAGGATTATGTGGAAAACAGCGACTGCATCATCCTCCTCGGCGCTTTCCTGTCCGACGTGTTCAGCGGCTTCCACGCCACCCACAAGCTCGACCGCAGGAACGCAATCCTCGCCACCACCGAAAAACTCCGCATCGGCCTGCATTCGTATGACAATGTCCTCTTCAAAGACTTCCTCGAAGGCCTGAAGCAAAGCTCCATCAAACCCAAAGTATTTACTAATCCGTATAAACGCGCCGAGCTGAAACCCCTCACCAGCGCCGAATCCACCGACGCCCTCACTGCCGATGCTTTCTTCCGCATCCTTGGTTTAACGATGGACGAAGACGCAACCGTAGTCTGCGACACCGGCGACGCATTATTTGGTGCCATGTCTTTGCGCACCACCCAGCAAAGCAACTTCCTGTCCGATGCTTATTACCTCTCCATGGGCTTCGCGGTCCCCGCCTCGGTGGGTGCCTCCGCCGCCAAGCCCGCCAGCCGGGTCTATTGCTTAGTCGGCGACGGCGCATTCCAGATGACCGGGCTGGAAGTTTCCACCTTCGCCAAATACAACATGCACCCCATCATTTGTATTTTGAACAATGACGGCTACGGCACCCAGCGCCACATCATTGACGGCCCGTTCAACAACATCCACCGCTGGGAATACGCCAAAATCCGCGACGTGATCAACTACGGAAAATCCATGAAAGTCACCACCAAAGGTGAACTGGAAAAAGTCCTGAAAGAAGCAACAGCCGCCAAGGAAATGTACATCATCGAAGTCATCATCCCCCGCACCGATTGCTCCGAGCCACTCAAGCGCCTCACCACCAACTTGAGCGAAATCCGCGATGCTGGTAAACGAAAGTAAGAGAAAACTATCTTCAAAAAACGAATAGGAATTTTATGAGAAAGAAGACTACGCTCGCCCTCGCTTTGTTACTGGCACTCGCCGCCTGCAACACCATCGAAGGTTTCGGCCACGACATGCAGGGCGCAGGCCAGGGCCTGTCCGATGGTGCCAGCCGCGTAAAGCGGAACTTGTAATAATTTGCCCTTAAAAAGGATTCCTATGCGCGATACCGGAAACCGCTTTGAAATCGAAATCGAAGGCCTCACCGTTTTCGCTGACTACCGCAAAAGCGGCACCACCGTCTCCATTGACCACGTAGAATCCCCCATCGCGCTTCGCGGCAAAGGTGCCGCAGGCGAGCTGATGAAAGCCATCCACGATAAGGCAAAAGCCGAGGGCCTCACCCTCGTTCCCATCTGCGGCTACGCAGCCGCATGGCTTCAGCGCAACGCTTAGTTTTTACGCGCCACCAGCACCGCCGTCACAGCCGTAAACACCAGCGCGTCATCTTGGTTGAAGGTCTCTATCCGGTACGTCACCACCCCATGCGCGGGCTTGCTTTTCGAGGGGCGCACCTCGGCAATGGTAATCACCGTGTTCAGCGTGTCCCCCGGCACCACCGCCCGCGGCCACTTCACCTCTTCCAGCCCCATGCCGACCAGCCCGCCAGCAGCCTTGCCCATCCCTGAAAGGAATTTGAGCCGCATGCTGATAGCCGCCGTCTGCCAGCCACTCACCACCAGCTGCCCGAACAAACTATCCTTGGCCGCCGCTTCGTCCGTGTGGAAATATTGCGGGTCGTACTCCCGCGCAAACGCAATGGCGCTCTCTTTGCTGATGGTGTAGCCACCATGCGCAAATTGCTGCCCGACCGAAAAATCCTCGAAGTAAAGCGTCACTTATTGCGCAGCGGCCGTCTTCACGCCCTTGGCGTTAAAGAACTCCGCCAGTTCGCCGGATTGATACATCTCGCGCACAATATCGCACCCGCCGATGAACTCGCCCTTGATGTAAAGCTGCGGAATCGTCGGCCAGTTGGAAAACTGCTTGATGCCTTCACGCACTTCCATGTCGGCAAGCACATTCACATCCTTAAAATCCGTCACGCCCAAACGCTCCAGCACCTGCACCACAGTGGCCGAAAACCCGCACTGCGGAATGTCCTTCGTGCCCTTCATAAACAGCACAACGTCGTTGCCCTTAATGTCGCTTTCGATTTTTTCAAATACCGGATTGGTCATCGTCTTCTCCTAAGATAAAGGAACTTTGGTTATAACTGCTAAAGCATGCAGGGTCGTCCCCACATGCCCGCCCAGTGCATCAAACACCATCTTATGCTGCGCCACGCGCGTCTTGCCCTTGAAGCTCTCGTCGGTGACCGTAATGCTATAGTGGTTATCATCACCCGCAAGGTCTTGTAATTCAATATAAGCATCGGGGAACGCGGTCTTCACCATGCCCTCGATTTCATGCGCCTTCATACCCATAGCAGCAGCCTCATCTATCGTTTCCCTGTCATCTAGGCAAACATCGGGGTCTTTGCAAGATAAAAGCTGCAAAAACCCATTGAAAAACCCATAAGCCATGCTAACTAAAAGGCATGTCACAGTCATCCGCAGCCAAAAAACAGTCCATCACCCCGGAAATCGTCGCCGAACACGGCCTCACCCCGGAAGAATACCAACGCGTCCTGAAGGTCATGGGCCGCGAGCCTAACATGGTAGAACTGGGCATTTTCTCGGTCATGTGGAGCGAGCATTGCTCCTACAAAACCACCCGCATGCACCTGCGCGAACTCCCCACCAAGGCCCCATGGGTCATTTGCGGCCCCGGCGAAAACGCGGGCGTGATTGACATTGGCGACGGCCAGGCCGCCATTTTCAAAATGGAAAGCCACAACCACCCAAGCTACATCGAGCCGTTCCAAGGCGCTGCAACCGGCGTCGGCGGCATCCTGCGCGACGTATTCACCATGGGCGCGCGCCCGATTGCGAACCTCAATGCGCTCCGCTTCGGCAGCCCCTCCCACCCCAAAACCAAACATTTGCTCAGCGGCGTAGTCGCTGGCATCGGCTCCTACGGCAATTGCGTAGGCGTGCCCACCGTCGGCGGCGAGTGCATCTTCCACGAATCCTACAACGGCAACATACTAGTCAACGCCATGACCGTTGGTTTAGCTGATGCCAACAACATCTTCTACTCCGCCGCCGCAGGTATCGGTAACAGCGTTGTTTATGTCGGCTCCAAAACCGGCCGCGACGGCATCCACGGCGCAACCATGGCCAGCGCCGAATTCGGCGAAGACGCCGAAGAAAAACGCCCCACCGTGCAGGTCGGCGACCCCTTCACCGAAAAACTCCTCATCGAAGCATGTTTGGAATTGATGCAAACCGACGCCATCCTCGCCATTCAAGACATGGGTGCAGCTGGCCTCACCTCCTCCTCGCTCGAAATGGCAGGCAAAGGCGGCACCGGGATTGAGATGAACCTCGACAAAGTCCCCATGCGTGAAGAAGGCATGACGCCCTACGAAATCATGCTCTCCGAATCCCAGGAGCGCATGCTCATGGTCATCAAGCCCGAAAAAGAAGCCCAGGCCCGCGCCGTGTTCGAAAAATGGGAACTCGACTTCGCAATCATCGGCACGATTACCGACACCGGAAATATTGTCCTGAAAATGCACGGCGAAACGGTGGCCGACATGCCCATCGCGCCCGTATCCACCGATGCCCCCGTGTATGACCGCCCCCACACCCCCACGCCCAAGCGCGCATGGCTCGACGCCAAAGACGTGCCCGCCCATGACCTGAGCGAGTCCCTGCTCACCCTCATCTCCAGCCCCGACCTCTGCTCCAAGCGCTGGATTTACGAACAATATGACCACATGGTCGGCAACGACACCGTAGCCCGCCCCGGCGGCGACGCCGCCATCGTGCGCGTACCCGCAAAAACCGACGGCAGCGCAGAAAAAACCAACAAAGCACTCGCCATCACCACCGACTGCACCCCCCGCTACTGCTTCGCCGACCCCGTCGAAGGCGGCAAGCAAGCCGTGGTCGAAACATGGCGCAATCTCACTGCCGTGGGCGCAACCCCGCTCGCCATCACCAATTGCCTCAACTTCGGCAACCCACAAAAACCCGAAATCATGGGCCAGATTGTGGGCGCACTCAAAGGCATGGCCGAAGCCTGCCGCGCGCTGGACTACCCCATCATCTCCGGCAACGTGTCGCTCTATAACGAAACCAACGGCAAAGGCGTTCAGCCCACCCCCGCCATCGGCGGCGTAGGCGTACTCAAAGACGTCACCAAGCGCTCCGGCATCGCATTCGAAGCCGTGGGCCACGACATCATCCTGCTCGGCGACACCAAAGGCCATCTCGGCAGCTCGCTCTATTTGCGCGAAGTCCTGAAACGCGAAGACGGCCCCGCCCCCGAAGTGAACCTCGCCGTTGAACGCAAAACCGGCGACTTCGTGCGCAAACAAATCGAAACCCAGACCATCACCGCCTGCCACGACCTGGCCGACGGCGGCCTGCTCGTAGCCCTCGCCGAAATGACCTACCGCACCCCCATCGGTGCCGCCATCACCTTCCCCGCGGGCGTGCTTCCGCACGCCTACGCCTTCGGCGAAGACCAGGCCCGCTACATCATCACCTGCGAACCCGGCAAAACCGAAAGCATCTTGGCCGCCGCCAAAGCAGCCGGCATCCCCACCACCCTGCTCGGCAAAACCCAAAAGGAAATCCTCGAAGTCACCGGCCTGATGAAACTCCCCATCCGCGACCTGCGCAACCTGCACGAAGCATGGCTGCCTAACTTCATGGCCTAATCAGGGCTGCGGTCTTTCGGCGCATCGGCTTTTCGCGCATCCACATCGTCTGCCCATTTGCGGTTTATCCGCTGTCGTGCTTCCGGCTTCTTCTCAGCGCTATTTATATTATCATGCCCCGGTATCATGCTCGCCGCCAAAGCAAGAGCCACATACCCACCCGCACGCATCTTGCTCATCGGGCATTTCGCAGGCAGCGCCACGGTGCCCGCGGGCACCGGTAATACATCCTTCATAGCGCCCAAATCCTTCACAGAGGCTGGCGCTTCCGCGCTTTTCTGTTTTTCCTCAGAAGGGGACGGGGTTCTGATGGCGCCTGTCGCCGCATAGGCTTCCTGCACTTCAGTCTTCAGCTCTTTGCGGTGCGACGACACAAAATCATAAACCTTCTCAAGGCTGCCATTCGCGCGCGCAGCTCTCAGCTGGTTGATAGCCGGGCAGGTATATTCCACCTTCTGGCCGGGCTTTTCCGGCGGCACTTCCTTTTCGCTATATATGCGCGTAAGCACCTTGGAGTCAAAAAGCCGATCCCACCCATCGGTAATGGATTGGCGCGTCAGCTCGTCTTCGCTCTGCCCCGGCTTGGGCGCCATATCCATCCGTGCCAGCGCCGTAAGCGGCACCATGGTGGCAAACAGCAGCGAGGTGCTATACTGGTAAAAAGGCCCCGTGCACACTGCGTTGGCGTTGTCCTTATCCCCATCAGGAATCACCGTGCTTTTCTGGATGGCCTCATTTAAATGCGTCACATAGCTCGCCTGCGCTGCCTGATAAATAGCAATGGTCAGCAACATCTCCGGGCGCTTGCCCGCTTGCGCTGAAAGCTCCGAAGATCCAAGCGCCGCCTTGAACTTCGCGCCATCCCCTTTTTGCTCCAATATGCGCAATTCATCGGTCGTGACGCGCGCGTTATAGGTCGAAAGCTGGTCGCCTATTTTTTCAAAGCTATGACGCAGCGCCTCGCGGTTTTCGCGGGTTTTCAAATTCTGCGTGAAATGCTCAAGATATTGGTCGAAATCCTTATCCGGCATATACGCGCGAATACCCTTCATCACCGATGCCATCTTCAGCTTAAGGTCGGCAGGCTTGGGGTTAATCTCGCGGTAATACTGCACCTGCGGGGTGGTAAGCGCACTGTAAGGCTCGTCGCCAGCATGAAACACCAGCCCCGGCGTATTCTTTTCTGCGTCCTTATGGGTGTTTTTGCAGAAGCCGTGCCAATCATTTTTTGCACCCAGCGGCGTGTCATAGGCCTTGAGCGCGCCGCTATCATGCAGCCGCTGTGCCTGCGCTTTAAAGAATGCTTTTTGGTCGAATGCCATCGCCCATTATACCGCCGCAACGGTTAACAATCGAAAAACAACAACAACCTATTGAAAAAATTAACCTAAGCAGCCAAAAGCGATTGGAACAGCGCCTTACCATCCACCCCACCGAGCAACGCTTCCGAGTGGCGCTCCGGGTGCGGCATCATGCCCAAAACATTGCGCTTCGCATTGCAAATACCTGCGATGTTGAGCTGCGAACCGTTGGGATTAGCTTCATCCGTAATCTCGCCATCAGCCTCGCAGTAGCGGAACACAATCTGGTCATTATCCTGAATGCTTTTAAGCGTCGCCTCATCGGTAAAATAATTACCGTCGTGATGCGCAACCGGAACCGTCAGCACCGCACCTTTGGTGTATTTGCCCGTAAACGGCGTCGCGGTCGTTTCCACCCGCAGCCCCACTTCGCGGCACACGAATTTCAGCTTCTTATTCCGCATCAAAATTCCCGGCAACATGCCCGCCTCGGTCAAAATCTGGAACCCGTTGCAAATCCCAATAACCCGGCCACCTGCATCCGCATGCTTCTTCACCTCACCCATGATGGGCGAGTGCGCGGCCATAGCGCCGCTGCGCAAATAATCGCCATACGAAAACCCGCCGGGAACCACCACCACATCCACCTTAGGCAGTGCCTCATCGCGGTGCCACACCATCACGGGGTTCAGGCCCGTGGCGGCTAAAACTTCACGCGCGTCGCGGTCACAGTTAGAACCCGGAAATACGATAACAGCCGATTTCATTTATTTATCCAGCAACTCGAATTTGTAATTTTCAACTACCGTGTTGGCCAAGAGGCCTGCGCACATTTTTTCAACGGCGGCTTCGGCTTTCTTGCGGTCGGTTTCATTCACCACCAGCTCGATATACTTGCCCTGGCGCACTTCTTCCACCTCATCGAAGCCCATGGTGTTCAGCGCATTGGCGATGGCGCGGCCCTGCGGGTCGAGCACACCATTTTTCAACGTGATATGGATACGTGCTTTCATTTCTTTTTCTTCTTGTCCTTGGGTTTAGAAACGGGTTTTGCCTTGGCTTTTACTTTGGATTTCGGCGTTTTCGCGTTCACCTGAATCACGTAGCTGTCCTTTTCGTTCTGCGGCATCACGCCCAAACGGCGCGCCACTTCGCGGTACGCATCTTCAATCTGGCCGAGGTCTTGGCGGAAGCGGTCCTTGTCCAGCTTGTGGCCGGTCTTCATGTCCCACAGGCGGCAATTATCGGGGCTGATTTCATCGGCGAGGATAATCTGCTCACGTTCATTTTCAAACAAGCGGCCGAACTCCAGCTTGAAGTCCACCAGACGGATACCAACGCCCATGAACAGGCCGGAAAGGAAATCATTGATGCGGAACGTGAACATGCGGATTTCGTCCATTTCCTGCGGCGTGGCCCAGCCAAACGCGAAAATATGTTCTTCCGTCACAAACGGATCGCCCAGCGCGTCGTTCTTGTAGCAATATTCGATCAGCGGGTGGCCCAGCGGCTTGCCTTCATCCACGCCAAAGCGCTTCGCAAAGCTGCCAGCGGCATAATTGCGCACGATGATTTCCAGCGGCACGATCTGCACCGATTTGATCAGCTGCTCGCGCATGTTGAGCGTGCGGATGAAGTGCGTGGGAATGCCCATGTCATGCAGGCGCAGCATCAGGAATTCGGAAATGCGGTTGTTCAAAACGCCCTTGCCTGAGATGGTGCCTTTTTTCACGTTGTTAAACGCGGTGGCGTCGTCCTTGAAATGCTGGATCAGCGTGCCGGGTTCCGGTCCCTCGAACAATTGCTTGGCTTTACCTTCATAAATAGGTTTACGCGGGGCCATCGAATAGATCTTTCGCTTAGGGGTAATTTTCGTTTCCATAGCACTGTAATAAAGGATATTCCCCGTTCCTGCAATACCAATCAAACGCGCAGGAAATGGGGGGTTTACAAGGCTGGCCAGCCGAAAACTCATCCCCAAAACGCGTTATTGCGGAAATCACGAAAACCCCGTATAAGCAATTTACGGGTTAAACATCTACCATAAACAAGGGCTAAGCATGACCACTTTCGACGATCGCGATAAGGCATTTGAAAACAAATTCGCCCACGACAAGGAAATTGATTTCAAAGTACAAGCCAAAGCCACCAAGCTGATGGCACGCTGGGCCGCCGCTAAAATGGGCATGACCGAAGAAGACACCAACACCTACGTCACCCACATGGTCGAAGCCCACGAAGGCAGCGAACAGGTGGTGCATCACCTGGTCGCCGACTTTGCCAAAGCTGGCCTTCCCGTCACCGAGCGCACGGTTCGCGAAGAGCTGGACACCCAGCTGGTCGTTGCCCGCCAAAAGCTCATGGGCGGCAATTAATTGCGTTAGTCGCGAAAGCGCGCTACACTGCACCAACCCCAAAGGAGCAACACTCATGCTGCAAAGCCTGAAGCAAACTCCCCGCTGGCTTTCCGAAGCCGCAATGAAACCACAAAGCGTCTGGGCGCTCATGCGCTACCGCTTGCAGGGCTGGGCCTCGCTTCCGCCCGCGCCTGCGCATGACCATGTGGTAAACGGCCTGAAGCCCGAAGACGACACCTTCCGCCACCTCTCCTTCACCTTCGCCGTCATCGCCCTTTCCGCCCGCATCGCCTGCGCTGACGGCCCCCTGACAAAAGACAAATACATTGCCTTCCGCGAGTCCTTCCCCTTGCGCGGCGGCATCTGCGGCAAAATCCGTTCGCTCTTTACCCTCGCCTGTGAAAACGACACCCCCGCCGAGCACTACACACACCAGATGAAATACATGTACCCCGGCAAGAACGACCTCTTCGCCTCCGTGCTTGAACGCTTGTTCCGCATCGCCAGCGCCGACGGCGACATCGGCAAAAACGCCGAGTTCCTGCTCGCCGACATTGCCCATGGCCTCGACTTCACCCCCGCCGCCTTCGCCGAAATCCGCGCCCGCTACGACCGCCGCAGCCACGCCCACATCATCCTCGGTGTCTCCGACGGGGTAAAATCCGCCACCCTCAAAAAGCGCTACCACGAACTCATGCGCCGCTACCACCCCGACCGCTTCGGCACCGAAGAACTCTCCGACGAAATCCGCCTGCTCCTTCGCGCCAAAACCTCCGAGATCAACGCCGCCTACCGCGTCCTCGCCGCCCGCGCCGCCCGCGCCGCGTAAGATGCCAATTTCCTTATATCTAGATAATAATATTTGGGATTTACTGCACAATAATCAAATTGACTTGGCGCATGAACTGCCCAAGGAAGAATTCCATATAATTATTACTCTAGAAGCTGAGTTTGAAATCCCCCCCATTCGATCTCCAGAATTAAAAGAATATATTTCTACAGCCATTAAAGTATTCGGTATCGGAACCGACGCTTTTTTTGGATTTAACGATCCAGCCCTTCCGCCAGAAGAGCAAAGATGCAGGGGATTTGATTTAGGACGATTCGCAAGCTCTAGAGAAAATGAGTTTATTAACGAACAACGCAGCCGGATAGGAAAATTGAATCCTATAACTAAGCTAAATAAATATGAAGCTGATATCGCCTTAGCTGCACGTTCATTTCATTCGTTTGTACTAACAGCAGATGTAAAACCAGGGCCACTTAGAGACGCATACAATCAAGGTGGAAAGGTTATCTTTTTGGCTAATTTTAATGCCCAAAAATTATCCTTATATAATGCTGTAAAGAGCGGCATTGCCCAGTTTGTTGAAAAAGCAAAATAAGCCTTCTAATAGCAACTACCTTGCGCTACAGCTTTCCCATGTCCCCGCTCCACATCTTTTTCGGCGTGCTTGTTGCCCTCATCTGGGGGTGTAATTTCGTGGCCGCAAAATTTGGCGTGGCGTATTTTCCGCCCTTCTTGCTCACCGCCATTCGCTTCACAGTAGCCAGCATCATTTTAATCCCCCTCGTCGCCCGCCCCACATGGCCGCAGCTCAAGCGCATCATGCTCATCTCCACCATGAGTTCGCTGCATTTCTCCCTCATTTTCGTAGCGCTCTATTACCAGCTCGACATCGCAAGCTCCGCCCTCATCGGCCAGCTCGGCGTGCCCTTCGCCTGCATTCTCGGCGCCATATTCTTAAACGACCGCCTCGGCATCTGGCGCATCAGCGGCATCATCATCGCCTTTCTTGGCACCGTCATCGTCGCCGGCACCCCCAACATCGCCAGCCACCCCACTGGCTTTTACGCCGCCCTCGTCAGCACCATGACATGGGGCATCGCCAACGTGCTGGTAAAGCGCGTGTCCGACGTAGGCAGCATGAGCCTGCTGGCATGGATGGGCGCCTGCACCGTTCCCATCCTGTTTGCGCTCTCCTTCGCCTTTGAATACCAGCAATGGCCCCCGCTCCTCGAAGCCCCCCTCTCCGCCATTCTGGGCGTAAGCTTCACCGTCCTATTCTCCACCATCACCGCTTACGGCCTCTGGTATTTCCTGCTCTCGCGCTACAGCGTGTCGCAGGTCACGCCCTACTCGCTCCTCACCCCCATTTTCGGCATCGCCATCGGCCAGCTTTTCTTCCATGAAGAACTCACCATGCAAGTCATCATCGGCGGCCTCATCACCATCGTGGGCGTGGCCGTAATCGTGCTGCGCCGCCCCAAAACCATCCCCCTCGGAGAAGCCACATGAGCTTACACATCATCCCGTTTTCCTCCCCCAATTTCGACAGCCGCGACCACCAGAATGTGGACATGCTGGTGCTGCACTACACCGGAATGAAAACCGGCAAAGAAGCCATCAACCGCCTGTGCGACGCGGCCGCAAAAGTCAGCGCGCACTACGTCGTCGAAGAAGATGGCAGCGTATACAACCTAGTAAATGAAATGCACCGCGCATGGCACGCCGGCGTGAGCTACTGGCGCGGCGCAACCAACATCAACCAGCGCTCCATCGGCATCGAAATCGTAAACCCCGGCCACGAATTCGGCTACCGCCCCTTCACCCCCATCCAGATGACTGCCGTCGAACTCCTCTGCCGCGACATCCTCTCCCGCACCGACATCCCCGCAAGGAATGTGGTGGCCCATTCCGACATCGCCCCTGCCCGCAAGGAAGACCCCGGCGAACTCTTCAACTGGCAGTCGCTAGCCGTCTTCGGCATCGGTCACTGGCCCGAAGCCAACGCAACCCTCGCCCCCGCAAGCCTCGCCGAACTCGGCGATTATGGCTACGACATCACCAACCCCGAAAAGGCCATCATCGCCTTCCAGCGCCGCTTCCGGCCCGAAAACATGGACGGCATCTGGGACCCCGAATGCGGCCAGCTACTAGCAGCCCTGCACCGCATGGGCTAATAGTTGCCCCAACCCCAAAACTAGCCTATAACCCCCAAACCAGACAGCCGGATGGCCGCGAGCAAAAACCCCTCACCGGGTTGGTGTTCGAGGAAAGTCCGGGCTCCACGGAACACGGTGGCGGGTAATCCCCGCCGGGCGCGAGCTTAGGGAAAGTGCAACAGAGAGTATACCGCCTCGCAAGAGGTAAGGGTGAAAGGGTGAGTAAGAGCGCACCGCGCTCCTGGTAACAGGAGTGGCATGGCAAACCCCACCGGGAGCAAGATCAAATAGGGGCTGCGCGCGTTCCGCGCTATGCAGTCCGGGTAGATCGCGTGAGGCGCTAGGCAACTATCGTCCTAGATGAATGGTCATCACCTTCGCAAGAAGGTACAGAACCCGGCTTACAGGCTGTCTGGTATTTTATTCTTCCAAATCACCGAGCATGGATGGCGTCACAAACGCCTTCAGCTCGCCATGCATATGCGCAATATCTTTCCACGGCGCATCACCCAGCGCAACAGCAGCAAACGAACAGGTCGGAAACTTAATCCCAATCGTATCCATCAATTCCTGCGCGCCCGATTTCGCCAGCTTCAAACTAAACTGGTGCAGGCCGGGGTTATGCCCCACGATCAGCAAACGCTGTACATTCTCATTCGCCTGCGCGATCAGCTGCATCGTTTCATTCACCGACGCCAGATACAAACGGTCCGCAAATTCCGTAGGCACGTCGCGCCCATAAGCATTCATCACTTCCGCCCATGTTTCACGCGCACGCACCGCCGTGGAGCAGATCACCGCGTCGGGGCGAATACCCTGCCGTGTGAAAAAATGCCCCATGGCCGAAGCGGCCTCAAGCCCGCGCTGCGTGATGCGCCTGTCATGGTCATCTTGCGACGCAGCACCGGTCTCCGCCTTGGCATGTCTCAGTATATAAAGGATTTTTTGGGATGACATCCTGAACTCTGCGTAAAGTTGGTTCTTGTTATCTGCTTGTAATTCATTCGCTTTTTAACATAGAATATACCATTGCCAAGTATAATCCGCCCCATGCACGAAATCAAACCAGAACCGCACGCACCCGCAAAGCCAGACCGCTTCATCAACCGCGAGACCTCGTGGCTTGCCTTCAATAACCGCGTGCTGGACGAAGCCTACAACCCCGAAAACCCGCTGATCGAGCGCCTGAACTTCCTTTCCATCTCCAGCTCCAACCTCGACGAATTCTACATGGTTCGCGTGGCGGGCCTGAAAGATTACGTAAAGCAGGGCGTCACCAAACGCAGCCCCGACGGCCTAAGCCCCACGCAGGAACTCGAAATCATCCATACGGGCGTGAACAAAATGGTCGAGCGCCAGCATGATTGCTGGCTGGAACTGCGCGCCATGCTCGCCAAACATAATGTCACCGTAGTCAAACCCGAAACCCTGAGTTTGCGCGACCGCAACTGGCTGGAAGAATATTTCTTAGAGAATATTTTCCCCGTCCTCACCCCCATCGCCATTGACCCCGCGCACCCTTTCCCGTTCCTGCCGAACCTTGGCCTTGCGCTGGTCTTCCAGCTTCACAACATGGTGAGCAAAAAAGAACAGATCGCCATCATTCCCCTGCCCGCGCGGCTCAACCGCTTCATTTTGCTTCCCGGCAAAAAGATGCGCTACGTGCTGCTCGAAGAAGCGATTAAAACGTATCTCAACACCCTCATGCCCGATTTCGAGAGCATGGACTCCGCCCTCTTCCGCATCATCCGCGACAGCGAACTCGACGTAGACGACGAAGGCGAAGATTTCGTGCGCAACTTCGAACGCGCCCTCAAACAGCGTAGGCGTGGCCGCGTAATCCAGATCAAGTTCCAGACCCCCGCCAGCAAAGCCCTCATCCATTTCGTGTCCGAGCAAATGCACGTAGACATGAATGACGTGATCGAGGTGAACGGCATGCTGGGCCTCACCAACCTGAAAGAACTCTGCAAAGACGCCCCCGCCGACCTCAAATACCCGCCCTTCCAGGTCCGCTTCCCCGAACGCATCAACGATTACGGCGGCGATTGTTTCGCCGCCATCGCCGCCAAAGACATCGTCATCCACCACCCGTTTGAAACCTTCGACGTGGTAATCCGCTTCTTAAAGCAAGCCGCCGAAGACCCCGATGTGGTTTCCATCAAGCAAACCCTCTACCGCACATCCGCCGATTCCCCCATCCCCAAGCTGCTCATAGCCGCCGCCGAAGCAGGAAAATCCGTCACCGCACTGGTTGAACTCAAAGCCCGCTTCGACGAAGAAGCCAACATCAAATGGGCGCGTAATTTAGAGGCTGCGGGCGTGCAGGTCGTCTACGGTTTCGTAAGCCTCAAAACCCACACCAAGGTAACGCTGGTAACACGGCGCGAGCAAAGCGGCGAAAAGCTGGTCTCCTACGTGCATTTCGGCACCGGCAACTACCACCCCGCCACCGCCAAGGCCTACACCGACCTTTCCTTTTTCACGTGCGATCCCGTGCTGTGCCGCGACGCTGCCTATTTGTTTAATTTCGTCACCGGCTACGCACCGCCCCGCGCTTTCAAAAAACTCATCACTGCCCCGCGCGACATGCGCAAATCCTTGCTGAAACTCATTGACGCCGAAATTGCATTCGTCAAAGCAGGCAAGCCCGGAACCATCTGGGCCAAAATGAACTCGCTGGTAGACGGCGAAATCATCGAAGCCCTCTACCGCGCAAGCCAAGCGGGCGTTGTGGTGGAACTCGTCGTGCGCGGCATCTGCTGCCTGCGCCCCGGCGTTCCCGGCCAATCGGAGAATATCCGCGTCAAATCCATCGTGGGCCGCTTCCTCGAACACTCGCGGGTATATTGCTTCGGCAACGGCCACGCCATGCCCTCGCCCGAAGCCAAAGTCTTCATCGGCTCCGCCGACTGGATGCCACGCAACTTCGACTGGCGCGTGGAAGTCATCATCCCCATCGAAAACGCAACCGTGCATGAACAGATCATGGGCCAGATCATGGTGGCGAACCTCAAAGACGAAAAGAACAGCTGGGTCCTGCAACCCGACGGCGCGTACAAACGCCTGCCCAGCACACCCACCAGCCTTAGCGCCACCGCCTACTTCATCACCAACCCCAGCCTTTCGGGCCGTGGCAAATCACTCCAGAAAGTGAAATCCACCCAAATGCTGAAATACAAAACCCACAAAAGCACCCCCAAACCCCGCAAAACGCAAGGCCTCCACCAAGACTAAAATCTGGAAATCCCCCCGGAGGAGCGCTACCGCGACGACTAGCGCCATTGAGGCGCGCAGCATCAGCGGCGCTTGAGCGTACTTATACAAAGCGGCTTGAGCGTACTTCTTTATTTTATTCCCGCATACGGATAGGGCAGGTTTTCCCAGCCTGCGGGCGCTTTATACTTAAAGAACGGTATAAAATCGCCAAGCTTGCGCAGCACACCATTATCGTTCATCCATAGCGCATACGCAACATACACCGGATCGCGCGACATATGGCGCTCTTCTGTGCGTGCGCGCAGGAAATAGGTAAGGCTCACGCCCGACATCAGCAGGATGAAGCGCACCGTTTCCATTATGCTGTCCGAATCGCCCTGCAGCGGCACGAAAGGTATGAAAGTCAACCACCAGAAGGAATTCTTGCTAATATATTCAGGGTGCTTGGTAAAGCGGTACATACCGTTGGTCAGCACCCCGCGATGGGTAAGGTTCGAGAAGCGGATGCCGAAATTCATGCCCGCCACCGAGTAAATGAAAATCAGGAACGCAATGGCGCTTCCCCACAGCATCAGCAGATCGGGGCTGTCCTGCAGCCAGTCAATCCAGCGCGCGTCGTTACCGCGATACGCAATCCAGGTGTCCATGTAGGTATCGTTAAACGGGTGGTAACACAACAGGCACACAAACCAGCCGAAGAAGGTAGGCTCCGCCGAGCGGATATGCGTGTCGAACAAGCGGAAAGTCATCATGTACCCGGCCACGGCCGCCAGCAGGTCCAGCACGAATACGATGGAAACAAACGGGTGGAACACATTCAGGAACGTGATGTTATTGCCGGTCAGGTCGAGGCCCAGCAGGTAATCCACGTCTTCAATCATGAACACGAACATCAGCGGCAGGAAGTAACCCTTCACCACCCAGCCCAGCAGCAATTGGCCGAACGCCTTCCAGCTGGTCCCGCGCGGGCGCAGCAGCAGCAAGCGGCCAAACCAGTAGTAATTATCTTCCGGCTGCTTCATGAACGAATCCACAAACGCCACATAGGGCAGCGCCGCCACCATCAGGTACGGCATGACAATATCCAGCGCGTCCTTATAGGGATTAAAGAAATCCTGCGAGTAAATCGGCAGGCCCCAATAAAGGAGGGCCAGAAAACCATAGCAGCCGTAAAGCCCCACGATTTTGTAAAACACCCGGTCGGCATTCCAGTGAAACGTGCGGAAATCGAGGCCTGTGGAGGGGCGCATGGGCGTGCGCAGGAAAATCACTTCAAGGCCCAGCACCACCACACCATAAAAGCCCACCGAAACCAGCGTGGCGATCATGCCGTGTATGTCGTGGTCGCGGCAATACGCCATGGCCGCAAGAAACGCCACCACCCCGATCACGTTGATCAGGTTGCTGCAAATCGAGGCTGGCAATGGCCGCGCCTGGGGAAGCTGTAAGGTACTCACGAAATCATCTCTGCTGCTAGGGTCATGGAAATCCTCATGGGGTGACAAGCCCCGTGTAAGGCAGTGAAGCGGGTGCTTCCTTAGGCGGTGTAAAACGCATCAGCGGGAACATCTGGCCCATGAACCGGAAAACCCCATGTTCCTCGATCCACAGCGCATAGGCCACATAATCGGCGTCGCGCGCCAGATGGCGCTCTTCGGTGCGTGCCCGCAGGTAAAAGACCAGCGCCATGCCCGCAATCGAGAAGCAGGAGCGCAAAATATCGTTCGTTTCGTCAAACATCAGCGGCGGCATATCGCAAAACAGGATAAACAGTACAGCCGCGAAATACGATGGGTGCTTCGTAAAGCGGTACAGCCCGTTGGTCACAATGCCGCGGTTCATCAGCTGGCTGTAGCGGCTGCCCAGCGTTACGTCAGCGGTGACGCCCAGCACCAGTATCAGGATCAGCCCCACCGCCCACACCGACTGGAAAAACGGCATGTTCTGAAGTGCGTCAATCCATGGGTCATTTACCGTGTTCGGCAGGAAATAATAATTGGCGAATTGCTTAAAGGGCTGGAAGCAGAACAGGCATATCCACCACCCGAAAATGGTAGGGTCGGTCGAGCGCGCATGCGTGCCCAGCAGCCGCAGCATCAGCACATTGCCGCACACCGTAATAACCATGACAAGCGCAAATATCAGATTGAAAGCGCGCTGGTACACTTCCACCATGGTGCTATTCGCAGTCAGCGAAACCCCGTCTACGATGTCGTTCACATTATTGCTGGCATACACAAAGCACAGCGCCATGAAAAAGGCGCGGCAGCCAAGGCTCAGCAAATGCTGACCCAGCCCTGCGCACGTCATCTCGGTGGGCTTGTTGAGCAACAGGCGGCCCAGCCAGTAATAACGGTCATGCGGCTGCTGCATAGCCCCATCCACAATCAGCACATACGGCAAAGCGCCCACGATCACAACCGGCAGCACCAGTTTAATGGCAGCGCCATACGACAAATAAAACCCATTATCGTACTGGAAAATATTGAAGTGATATTCCGGGAACAACCAGTACAGCCCCCCTACAAACCCAATCGAAGCATAAATCCCAAGCAGCTTCATGAGTGTGCGCTCCAGCGAGAGGCTTAGCTTGGAAAAATTGAGTCCATTGCGCGGATCCGCCGGAGTGCGCAGCACAAACAGTTCCAGCAACGTGATCGTGCCGCCATACGCAAACATTGCGCTAAGCGTCGCGTGTAGCTGGTGAATGCCGTATAACCGGCACATATAAAGAGCAATGAGGAAAGCCCCAACGCCACAGGCATACACAAAGGGAGAGGCAACGGAGCGGGGTAAAGCGAGGGGGCGGGCCATGGGAAAAGTCAATATTAAGAATGGTAAGTGGGGAATTTACCATGCTTATTTCCATTTGACTACAGGCTATTGCATCCAAAACGAATAAAAATTAACAAAATTGCTCAACCGCTAATGCGCTTGCCCCTTCCGGGCAGTTCTGGCATAAGACCCCCCATGTCAGGAAAAACCGAATTTGAAGCCACCGACCAGCCATACCGTGATGGCCGCATCGGCATTATTGACATCGGCTCGAACTCCATCCGCCTCGTCATTTACGACCAGCAAAAGCGCTCCCCCGTACCCATTTATAATGAGAAGGTGATGTGCGCGCTGGGCAAAGGCCTCGCCACCACCGGCATGCTAAACCCCGAAGGCGTTGAACTCGCCCGCCTCGCGCTTCAGCGCTTCCTCGCTTTGGGCCGCAACATGGAAATCACCTCCCTGCACGTCATGGCAACCGCCGCCATCCGCGACGCCAAAGACGGTGCCGCCTTCGCCCAATATCTGGAAAATACCTACGACATAGACGTAGACATCATCGCCGGCAAAAAAGAAGCGAAGCTGGGCGCGTATGGCGTTTCCGCCAGCATGTACAAGCCGCAAGGCATCACCGGCGATCTTGGCGGCGGAAGCCTTGAGCTGGTTAAAATGCACGAAGGCCACATCAACGACCACGCAAGCCTGCTGCTGGGATCGCTCCGCATGATTGACGAAAGCAAAGGCGACCGCACCGGCCTTCGCAAAATCATTGAAAAACGCTTCGACGAACTCACCTGGCTTGAAAACCAGAAAACCGAAAATTTCTACGCCATAGGCGGCAGCTTCCGCGCACTCGCAAAGATGCACATGGTGGCGGGCGATTATCCCTTACGCATCCTGCATGAATACCGCGTAGACGCAAAAACCTTCCTCACCTTTGTGCGCGACATCGCCAAATTCTCGAACGAAAAACTGGAAAAACTCCCCGGCTCCGCCAAAGGCCGCGTGCCCGCGCTTCCCGGTGCCGCCATCGTGCTGGAACACATCATCACCCGCGCCAAGCCCGAAAGCATCGTCTTTTCCGCAAGCGGCATCCGCGAAGGTTATTTGTACGAAAAACTCTCCCCCTACATCCGCAACATGGACGGCCTCATTGCCTCCTGCTCCGAATTTGCCGTCAAAGGTGGCCGCTCCACCTCATATGCCAATGAACTCTACACCTGGATGTTCCCGCTGGTCGCAAGCGAAACCGACAAAGAGCGCCGCCTGCGCCTCGCCTTTTGCTTACTGTCGGACATTGCCCTGCACATCCACCCCGAATACCGCGCCGAGTGGGCCTACCATCGCATACTCTATTCCGCGCTGAACGGCCTGAGCCACCGCGAACGCGTAAAGCTTTCCCTCGCGCTCTATCACCGCTACCAGTTCAAGTTCAAGGAAAACTGGCCCAGCCTTTCGCTGCTCAAAAGCGGCGACGCCGAATGGGCCAAGCTGGTCGGCAGCTCCGCGAATCTGGCGTACCACCTCTCTGGCAGCATCGCGGGCAACCTGCATAAAACATCGTTCCTGATTGAAAAAGACCAGCTCTCGCTCCAGCTCGCGGGCAACATGCAGGATGTGCTGGGAGAAGCCATCAAGCGCCGCCTCGACGGCGTGCGCGAAGCCCACGACGACTACAAGCAACTCACCTAAACATCCGCCCCGTATTCGTCGCGCAGTTGCTTCAGCAGCGTGTAGGGTGGCTCGCCATACCCTGAAAACGGCACCTCGCCATAATCGGGCAAATTCACCGCCACATCCTCAGCGAGCAACCGCATCAGCATAATTTTTTTCGCAGGTGCCACCCGCATGAAATAATACGCAAGCCCCCTGTTCGGCAGCGTGTAGCGGAACCCGAAAATATGTTGCCCCCCGGCGATGATGGCTTGTCCCATTACCCACCCCGCTTCAGGCTTTTGCCCTGCCCGGTCAGAATGTCGGGGCTGCCCCCGCCGGGCAATGCCAGCGGCGGCGCGTCCGCCTCGCGCTTGGCCTCATCTACTTTTTCCTGCGCCAGCGGCAACAGTTCTTTTGTTTTGGCAATCACCTGCGCCAGCAGCTTTGGCTGCGCAATCGCAAACGCCCCTTGCGCGGCTTCGTCCCAGTGCCAGCGGTCCGTGCCTGCTTGGGCAAGCGCGCTCACCTCATCATGCCCCACCGCGCTCAGCACCGTCTCAAACGCCCGCCGCAAACTCCGCTCTGCCAGCGCCGGCACATGCGCAAGGGGCGGCGGCCCGTCCACGCTGGTGCTGTTGGCAATATCGAACAAGAACATCCGCGCTTCCTGCTTGCGCGTTACCAGGTCGCCGGGTGCGGTGCGGTCGTGCGCTGGCGTATCTTTCGTATCTTTAATGGCAACATTGTACGAGTCGGTACTCATATGCACGCCATACGCCACCAGCCGCGCGCAATCATCCACCATGCCCTGCATCAGCGCCGTCACATGTTCCGGGCTATGCAGGTTTGCATTCGTGCCAAACATTACGCTGCTGCCCATAGAGGCCGTGTGGAACTTGATGTCTTTTACCTGCGTACCTTTTTCAGCAAGCGCGGCAAAACTCGGCATCACCAGCGCCGGAATCGCGCCCTCGCCCACCTTTGCTTCCGTGAGTTTGTATTCTTGTGTTTCAAATCCCAGCGCGCGCAGCTTTGCGGCTTGGCGTGCCTCGTCGCCGATCGTGCCGGTCCACCCCTCCAGCCATGAGGTCGCAATCGCGTCGTCTTTGGGAATACCTTTTTGAATATTCGGCAGCGCCATCGCCCGGCCGTCGCCAAGGTCATACACACGCTTCGTAGTGCCCGCGCCCGACATTTTGGCGCTGGCCGTCGTTTCTTCATTTTCCCAGCGCGCAAGCGTAAATGTTTTTCCCTACAGCGCCACTTCCGGCAAAGCCCCCTTGCGGTCGGCCTGCCTGCGCGTAAGCTCCATTAAAGCGTTGATGGATTCCTTCTGGCGGTCGCTCATGTGCAACTACAGGTAAGGATCGGCATTCTGCAGGTAGTTCTGCACAAAATCGCGGATGCCCGCCTCCACCGACGTAAACGGCGTATCATACCCCGCCGCGCGCAGGCGGTTCACATTCGCCTCAGTGAAATACTGGTAATTCGCAACCAGCGTCTCCGGCATATCCAGGTAATGCACATTCGCTGGCCGCCCGATGGCCGCGTAAATCCCCGCCGCCATCTCGTTAAATGTCACTGCCTTGCCCGTGCCAAGGTTAAACAACCCCGAAACTTCCGGATGGTCGAGGCACCACAGCAAAACCCGCGAACAATCCTTCACATACAAAACATCGCGCTTCTGCTCGCCGTCTGCGTAGCGCTTATCATACGAGCGGAACAAACGCACCGCCGCCCCCTGCAACGCCTGCGGCGCAATCTTGGCGATCACGCTGCGCTGGTCATCCTTATGGTATTCGTTCGGCCCATACACGTTAAAGAGCTTAAGCCCCACCCATTGCGGCACGGCATGCTCGCCCCTTGCGGCCGCCTCCACCACATGCATGTCGAACAAATGCTTGCTCCAGCCATAGCCGCTCATCGGCTTCAGCTTGCGCATGTAATTCAAATCCATCTGGTCATCAAACCCGTTGCTGCCGTCGCCATACGTTGCGCTCGACGACGCATACACCAGTCGCACATTGCGGATCGTGCACCAGCGCCACAACTTCAGCGACAGCGCAAAATTATGTTTCAGGATTAAATCAATGTCCTTTTCCACCGTCGAAGAAACGGACCCGAGATGATACACCATCTCCACTTCCTTGTGGTTTGCTTCCAGCCAGCCGAACATTTCATCCGGCGGTATAATTTCCGAAACCGGATGGCGCGAAAGATTGCGCCACTTCTCGTTGCTGCCAAACATATCGCACACCACAACTTTGTGTGTGCCGCGTTCCAAAAGTGCAGCCACCAGATTGGACCCGATAAACCCGCCGCCGCCCGTGACCAGAATCGTTTTCATATTGCCCTGTTTGGTTGTTTTTTCTCTTTATATATATGGCTCCATCATACTATGCTGCGCTTTAACAAACGGTAAAGCGCAGCTCAGGAGCCATAATATGCAGAAAGATAACAAGTTTTTTGACGATATGGCCAAGGTGGCAAGCGGCGCGGCGGGCGGTTTGCTGGAAATGAAGCGCGAAGCCGAGCAGATGCTGGCCTTCCATGTCGAAAAAATCCTTCAAAAATCGAGTATTGCCACCCGTGAGGAATATGACACCCTCCTCGCTATGATTACTAAGCTGCGGGAAGAGCAAGACAAAATCACCAAACGCCTCGACGCGCTGGAAAAGAAGGCCTAGGCCACGACGCCCATCCGGCCCTAACCCACTGATATTTGGCAGCCGCAAAAAACCCTTAAGAAATTAGGGGTGGACAATCAGGCTATTAGCCATTTTATACACCTTTTCCACAGCCATAAAAAAACATTTATAACCAGTTGGTTTTTAAGAATAAAATAAATATTCTTAAACCTTCCTTAAACCTATGGATTTTTGGTTTTTTCCATGTAAGGATGACCCTCGAAATCACGCGCAAAGCCCCCGTGGCCGCCACTAATATACAATTCCGCTTCTAAAATCATTACGGCAAAGGAATAAATAAAATGACCTCGATGATGATCAAGACCGACACGACATATAATCCTCTCGATGTTGCCGAGATGGTGATCATGGATCGTGACTGGGTGTTTGATCGCCCTGCCGACGGTGAACTAATCGCCGAAGTAAATGGCGCATGGTGCAACTACCGCATGTGGTTCAGCTGGACTGAAGACAATGGCGGCCTCGCACTCACCTGCGCCATGGACGGCAAATTTCCCAAGACCGCCCTGTTCCGTATTCATTCCCTGCTCGCAATGATCAACGAGAAGATCTGGCTCGGCCATTTCTCGGTCAACACCGAAGATGCCTCCGTCACCTTCCGCCACTCCATCCTGATCCGCGATGGCGTGGGCACCTCGCCTGAACATCTGCAGGACCTGCTCGACATCGCAATCCTCGAATGCGAACGCTTCTACCCCGCTTTCCAGTCGGTGGTATGGGGCGGCAAGTCGCCAGCAGAAGCCATCGAAATCGCTCTCTTCGAAACCATCGCCGAAGCGTAAAAGAGCCAACAAGTCGCACCACGCAAAAGGGTCCGGTGGAAACACCGGGCCCTTTATCGTTTTACTCCCCGGCAAAAAAAGCTATAGATATTTTATGACACATACCCTTCTCCTCGTCGGTCACGGAAAAATGGGCGGCGTTCTTTTAGAGCGCCTGCGCAACACGGCAATTTTTTCCGCCATCCACGTCATCAGCCCCAACCACACGCAAAAAAATAGCGGCATCGTATCGTGGCACCGCGACCTCGCCTCCGTACCCGCCGATTTTTCTCCCAGCGTCATCACCCTCGCCGTAAAACCCGCGCTGCTGGAAACCATCCTCCCCCACTACGCTGGCCGCTTCGCAACTGCGCTTTACGTCTCCGTCGCCGCTGGCAAAACGCTTGCCTTCTACCAAAAATATCTCGGAGCCGCCCACATAGTCCGCGCCATGCCCAACACCCCTTCCCTCGTGGGTGAAGGCATGACTGCGCTTTGCGCCGCAAACACCTTAAGCGCCGCCGCCCGCGCCACCGCCACCAGCATGATGCAGGCCATCGGCGAAATCCTCTGGGTCGAAGACGAATCGCAAATGGACGCCGTCACCGCCCTTTCCGGCTGCGGCCCCGCTTATGTATTTTTATTCATGGATGCCCTCATCAAAGCCGCTATCCACTCCGGCCTAACCGGACCCGATGCCAAAAAACTCGCCCTGCAAACCGTGAAGGGCAGCGTTGCCCTCGCCAGCACCAGCCCCAAAAGCCTCGAAGAACTCTGCGCCCAGGTCGCAAGCCCCGGCGGCGCCACCGAAGCCGCCCTCAAACAACTAAAAAATAATGATGCCCTGCACAGCCTGATGCAAAAAGCCATAGACGCCGCCATCGCCCGCACCCGCGAAATGGCCCAATAAATTAAAACAGCCGCACCGTGTGCCCCGGCGGCATAATGCGCAGCGCATAGCTAGGGTTTTTCCGCCACACCTGCACCTCATACGCCCATGAAATGGGCCGCGCCGCCACCGACGAATAGCCGCGCCACACATTCACCCCCACCACCAGCATCACCGCAACAAGCACGCCATACAGTACCCGGTGCAAAACCACGCGGCTCTGCGCCGCGTTAAACACAAACACAAACCCCACCAGCATCGCCTGCGCCAAAAAATAACGGTGGTTGGTCGTGATCAGATACATCTTGCTGTTGCCCACCACCGCCGAGCAGAAAAAATTCCCCACGCTGATCGCCGCAATACTCAGCACCAGCCAAAGCGTCACCGGCGTTTGGCCTTCGCGTTTCTCACCCAGCGCAACCATTGTCCAGCCACCAAGCCCCATGCTTGCGCCCAGCACCAGTAACCAATGCGCAAAGCCGCCACGCATCACCGACTCAATAAAATAAATCCCCGTCGTATGAAATATCCGCCAATCCGAAAACGGATACACCAGCAAGCGCTCATACAACCACAAGAGCAGCACATCCAATTCGCCAATCCCCTGAAACCGCGAACCGCCCGTGTCATACATCAAACTGTCCACACCATAGCTGCGCGAATACGCAAGCCCCGCCAGCTGCAGCAGTACGCCCGCTGACAAAATCCCCACCTGCACCAGCCGCTCGCGTTCGCGCCGCTGCAGGTACGCAAACCCATAAACCGGAATCAACCATAGCGACACCGGCCCGCACAACACCGAAAACACCAGTGCGCGCCGCTGCCACATGCGCTCCGCTTCGCTCTTCGCATCCGACACCAGCACCAGCGCCACCGCCACCGCCATATAAAAATGCGCGTACGTAATCGAGAACCGGTCCTCCGCCGGTGGCACAAACGCCATCACCACCAAAGCCAGCAGCTTACTGGCAAACCCCGGCAGCGGGCAGCCGGGCGCAAACAGCAACGCCGCAACCACCGCCCCCACCAGCGTGCCCCCAACCGTCATCGCATAAGGCGCTGCCTCCATCGGCAGAATCTTCTCCGCCACCGTCGTCACGAAGTTGATCCATAAATTGCAGTACCCTTGGTGCGGCGAAAGCAGCGACGGCCACCAATCGCTCACATACGCGAAGCGGTAATACACCGTCGCCTGCTCCATATATAAGTATGGCGTGCCAAACAAATGCGACCACGCCCGCCCCAGCGCCAGCCACAAAAACACTGCGCCCGCTGCTATATATACAGAGCGCGGCCGCGCGCAATCAACGCGCCGCCACAGGAAAACGCCCGCCGCGCGCAGCGGCGAAACCACTTCAAGCCCCTGCAAAACCACCCGCCATAATCGCGTTAAAGCATTGACTTTCATAGGAATAATCGCAGTTTTGTGCAACGCAACATTTTTGCTTGACTCCCTCTATGGAATTTGGCATTATGTCGGCCAATGTCACGAGCCGCAACTGTTGTGCGCTGTGAGAATTGCAACTTTATAATGGAGAGACCCCATGAATTACAACAACGCATTTGCCGATATGTTCAAAAGCACCCTCGATTTCAACCAGCTGTTCTCGACCCAGCGCCGCAACATCGAAGCTCTTTCCGCTGCCAACCAGGTAGTTGTTGAAGGCGTTCAGGCCGTTGCTCGCCGCCAGGCTGAAGTAATGCGCACCAGCGTTGAAGACACCCTGAAGGCATCCAAAGACCTGATGACCAGCGGCACCCCCGAAACCAACCTCACCAAGCAGGCGGATTTCGCTAAGTCCCTGTTCGAAACCGCGCTGTCCAACCTGCGCGAAATCACCGAAATGGCTACCAAGTCCGGCTTCGAAGCATTCGACGTGCTGAACCGCCGCGCTGCTGAAACCCTGGAAGAAGTTTCCAAGGCAGCACCGACCGCCACCAAGAAGAAGTCTGCTTAATTAGCCGACACTTTACGGAAATAAAAAACCCCGGCCTAACCGCCGGGGTTTTTTTATTCTCTACAATCACCCCGGCGAAGGCCGGAGTCCAGACCCGGCCTGCGCCGGTATGACGCAATCATTCGCCGTGGAAGTGGTTGTAGATCAAAGCCGCCATCGTCTTACTAATACCCGCAACCTTCCCCAAATCCTCCACACTCGCCGCCGCCACCGAGCGCGCCGATCCGAAATGATGTAAGAGCGCGCGCTTGCGCCCCGGCCCAATTGAGCTAATCGCATCCAGCTCCGATGTCTGCATAGACTTGCTGCGCTTATTCCGGTGCGCCCCAATGGCAAAGCGGTGCGCCTCATCGCGCATGCGTTGCAGCGCGTGCAGCACCCGGTCATTCTCCGGCAGCTGGAACGGCGCCTTGCCCGGCATAAAGAACTGCTCGCGCCCCGCATTCCTGTCCGGCCCCTTGGCAATCGCCACATAAGGAATATCGGTAATCCCCAATTCCTCAAACACCTGCGTCGCAACCGACAACTGCCCTGCCCCGCCGTCAATCAGCACCAGGTCAGGAGTTTTTTCCTCTTCCGCCTTCTCCGGGTTGCCCTCACTGTCATTACTGCCGATAAGCTTCCCAAACCGGCGCGTAAACACTTCGCGCATCATGCCATAATCATCGCCGGGAATAGTATTCGGGTTCTTGATATTGAACTTGCGGTACTCGTTTTTAATAAAGCCCTCCGGCCCCGCAACAATCATGCCCCCCACCGCGTTCGTACCGCTGATGTGGCTATTGTCATACACCTCGATCCGCTTGGGAATTTCCTCCAGCCCGAACAATGCCTGAATCCCCTCCAGCACCACCCGCTGCGTCGCATTCATTGACATGTGCCGTGTCAACCCCTCGCGCGCATTGCGCACACACTGCTCGATCACCTCGCGCTTCTCACCGCGAATCGGATGCACCACCTCCACCTTATAATCGGTGTTCAGCCGCAAGGCTTCTTCCAGCAGCGTCGCCTCTTCCACCAATACGGAGGTAAGGATCAGCGGCGGCGGCGGTTGCACCTGATACACCTGCCCGATAAATGTCTGCATGATTTCGCTGTCGCTATGCTGGCTGGTCTGGGTGGGGAACCATGTTTTATTCCCGTAATTGCGCCCACCGCGATAACTGAAAAGCTGGATACTGCACTGCGCGCCTTCGCGCGCCAGCGCAATCACATCGGCGTCGCCCAGCTCCACATTAGAAACCCCGCCCGACTGCTGCACATGCGTCAGCGCCTTGATGCGGTCGCGCAAAATCCGCGCCTTCTCATACTGCATCTTGGCGCTAAGCTCCTGCATCTCCAGCACCAGCGCCTCTTGTATCTGGCGGCTTTTGCCGGAAAGAAACGCTTCGGCCTGCGCGCCCAGCGCCTTGTAATCTTCATCCGAAATTTTATTCACGCATGGCCCGGAGCAACGCTTGATCTGGTACAGCATGCAGGGCCGCGAACGGTTCTTGAAAAAATTATCCGAACAGGTGCGCAGTAAAAATGCTTTCTGCAAAAGCGTGATGGTTTCATTCACTGCGCCCGCAGAAACGAACGGCCCAAAATATTTTCCCTTCGGCGTCTTCGCACCGCGATGTTTTCCCAACCGCGAGAACGCGTGATCGCCGCTGATAAAGATATAAGGAAAAGATTTGTCATCTTTTAAAAGAATATTGTAGCGCGGCGAAAATTTTTTGATTAGGTTTGCTTCCAACAACAACGCCTCGGCTTCCGATCGCGTTGTGATGATCTCCATACTCGCTGTTTGCGAAACCATGATTTGAATGCGCGTACTCGCTGCGCTGACATTCACATAACTGCCCACGCGGTTCTTTAAATTCTTCGCCTTCCCCACATATAAAACATTCCCGCTGACATCAATCATCCGGTACACCCCAGGGGTATGCGGAACATTGGCGAGAAAACGTTTGATAACGTTCCGCCCGTCGCTCAAAGATAATTGTGGTGTTTCCATAGGTTCCTAAGGGGTCGCTTTCGGGCATTAATCATTTAAAAAAGTAATCCACGAAACCTGTGGATAACTTTGTTGGCAACTATATAAATTTTGCATAAACGAACAAGGAATGCTTGGGTTTCATGTGATTGCCTAATATTTAGGCAGTTAGTTAAGGCATTGTTCTATAGGTATAATAATTAATTTGTTAATGGCCCATCTGCAGGGTTTAGTTAATCCTTAACTGTTCAGATTTAGCTTGCCATCATCTGTGTACAATAACCTAGAAGAATTCCACACAGCATAGCCAACTAGGCAATAATTTCCTACTGAAATTGCGTAATGCCGCCCCTGCAAAACCCCCGCCGCACCCCCTCCGCCCATGTGCAGAAAATTCATGGCAAAAGTTGCAATAAAAAAAATAATGCCGCAACTGCATTAATTCAAGTTGCCAACATTTTTCATTACCAATTTTCGCGCACCCTCACTACACTGCACCACCTTATGACTGAGCATGTTCAGCTTTTCCAGATCGCCATCTTCCTCTGCGCCGCCGTGCTCATCGTGGCCTCGTGCCGCGTGCTGCGTTTAAGCCCGGTTATCGGGTATCTGGCGGCGGGCGCCGCCATCGGCCCCTTCGGCCTTGGCCTGGTGCATGACGTGGAAACCACAGCAGGCATCGCCGAATTCGGCGTGGTCTTCCTGCTATTTGTTATTGGCCTTGAGCTTTCTTTCAGCCGCCTGCGCAGCATGCGCAAACATGTGTTCGGCTTCGGCGGCCTGCAAGTAATCATCACCACCGCCGTCTTTGCCGCCATCATCGTCGGCTCCGGCGGCAACGCCGCCATTGCCCTCATCATCGGCGGCGGCCTCGCGCTGTCTTCCACCGCCATCGTGCTGCAGGTCATCAACGAACAGGGCGAAAAATCCTCGCAGGTAGGCAGGCTTTCCCTCGCAGTCCTCATCCTGCAAGACCTCGCCGTTATCCCGCTATTAGTAATGGTCTCCCTGCTCGACGCCAAAGGCGCGTCGCTCTCCACCGTCGTCATTGATGCGCTGTTCAAAGCCACCCTTGCCATCACCATCATCTTCATCGCGGGCACCTACCTCCTTCGCCCGCTCTTCCGCTTCATCGCCTCGCTCGAAAACACCGAACTCTTCACCGCCACCACCTTATTAGTAGTATTGGGCGTAGCCTCCATCACCAGCCTCGCAGGGCTTTCGCCTGCGCTTGGCGCATTCATGGCCGGCCTGCTGGTCGCCGAAACCGAATTCAAACCCCAGGTCGAATCCGACGTGCTGCCGTTCAAAGGCCTTCTCCTCGGCCTCTTCTTCATGATGGTCGGCATGTCGCTGAATATTGACATGCTGTTCGAGCGCTTCGGCAGCATCGTGGGCCTCACCATTGCGCTCATGGCCATCAAGTCCCTCATCATCATGGGCCTGTGCCGCGTGTTCCATTTCTCGCTCAGCACCGCCGTGCATGTGGGCCTGCTGCTTTCGCAAGGCGGTGAATTTTCCTTCGTGCTTTTCGGCCTCGCCGCAAGCCAGGGTGTGCTGGACGCCCCCAGCTCGCAAAGCCTGCTGGTTATCGTCACCGTCAGCATGACCATCACTCCCCTGCTTGCGCAGGTCGGCCAGCGCATCGCAACCGCCCTTGAAAAATATTCCCTCTCCCGCCCCGAAACCATGATCGAGGAAACCCTCGACCTGCACCACCATGTCATCATCTGCGGCTATGGCCGCGTAGGCCACACGGTGGCGCAAATGTTAGAGACCGAAAACATGAGCTATGTCGCCATTGACACCGACTCCTTCCTCACCGCCCGCGAACGCAAGCGCGGAACACCCGTCTATTACGGCGACACCACCCGCGTACACGTGCTGAACGCACTCGGCATCCAGCGCGCCCGCGCCGTCATCGTCACGCACAACGACACCCGCGTGGCGCTGCAAACCATCCAGACCATCCGCGAGCTGAACCACGACCTGCCCATCATCGCCAGGGCCAAAAACATCGAGCAAATCCACAAATTAGAGGCCGCAGGGGCCAACAAAGCCGTGTCCGAGATGTTTGAAACCAGCCTGCAGATGGGCGCTGCCCTGCTCAAGTCCGTAGGCGTAAACGACTTTGAAATAACAAGAATCCTCGATGTTTTCCGCGCCGAGGACTACGCCATGACCAGGGCCTCCGAAAACGAAATGGCCCCCGCCACCTAAAACAAGTTTACAACCCCACCCACCCTTGCTAGATTCGCCGCCTCATTTGAAAAAATGGCGGAACACCCCGCATAATGGTGCCGAATTCATGTGGTTCTCTCCCGGAGCAGCACATGAAGGAAAGCCTATGCGCAAAAATTTGCCGTAATATGAAAGAGCAACGATGAAATTACTGGCCTGCAACAGCAATATCCCCCTCGCCGAATCCATGGCGAAATATCTTGGCATCACACTCACCAATGCCAGCGTGCGCCGCTTTGCCGACCAGGAAGTCTTTGTCGAAATCAACGAGAACGTGCGCGGCGAAGACGTATTCATCCTGCAATCCACCTCCTATCCCGCCAACGACCATATCATGGAGCTGCTGGTGTGCATGGACGCGCTGCGCCGCGCCTCCGCCAAGCGCATCACCGCCGTCATCCCGTATTTCGGCTACGCCCGCCAAGACCGCAAAATGGGCAGCCGCACCCCCATCACCTCCAAGCTGGTGGCAAACATCATCACCGAAGCAGGCGCAAACCGCGTCCTCACCATTGACCTGCATGCAGGCCAGATTCAGGGCTTCTTCGACATCCCCGTAGACCATCTCTACGCCGCCCCCGTCATGATCGAAGACATCAAAGCCCACCACAACACCGAAAACCTCATCATCGTATCGCCCGACGTTGGCGGCGTGGTGCGCGCCCGCGCGCTGGCAAACCGCCTGAAGGTCAACCTCGCCATCGTAGACAAGCGCCGCGAAAAGCCCGGCGCCAGCGAAGTCATGAACATCATCGGCGAAGTCGAAGGCCGCGATTGCATCCTGCTCGACGACATCGTGGATTCCGCAGGCACGCTCTGCAACGCTGCCAAAGCCCTGATGGACGCAGGCGCAAAATCCGTCGCCGCCTACGTAACGCATGGTGTGCTTTCCGGTGCCGCCATCGAGCGTGTAAAGAATTCTGTGCTTACCTCGCTGGTCATCACCGACACCATCATGACCACCGAAGAAGCAAAGAACACGAAAAATATCCGGGTTATCTCTGTTGCCTCCCTGCTGGCCGAAGCCATCAAGCGCATCACCAGCGAAACCTCGGTATCCAGCCTTTTTGATTAATTCTACTTTTACCACTTTTGGAGATTGTTATGACTGAAGCTAAAAAAACCAAAGACCTGTCCACGCTGGTGGCATCCTCGCGTGACGCACACGGCAAAGGCTCCTCGCGCGCACTTCGCCGCGAAGGCAAAATCCCCGCCATCCTGTATGGCAAAGGCCAGCAGCCCATCAGCATCGCGCTGTACCTGAAAGAAGTGACCATGGCTTACACCGCTGGCCGCTTCCGCAGCAAGCTGATCAGCATCAAGATTGACGAAAAGACCACCGTAAAGGCCCTGCCGAAAGACCTGCAGTTCAACCCCGTCACCGACGTGATCGAACATGTGGATTTCATCAAGGTTGAAGCCGGCATCCAGCTTCGCGTTATGGTTCCGGTGAAGTTCTCCGGCCAGGACAAAGCCATGGGCCTGAAGCGCGGCGGCGTACTCAACATCGTGCGTCACGAAATCGAATTCTTCTGCGCACCCGATTCCATCCCCACCCATATCGAAATCAACATTCAGGCTCTCGATATCGGTGCTTCCATACACATCAAGGACATCGAGCTGCCAAAGGGCGTAACCCCGTCCATCAAGCGCAACTTCACCATCGCGACCATCGCTGGCCGCCGTAAGGAAGAAGAAGAAGCCAAGCCTGCTGAAGGCGCAGCCGCTGCTGCTCCTGCTGCTGCAAAAGCTGGCGCTGCCGCTCCTGCTGCCGCTGCCGCTAAGGCTCCTGCCGCTAAGGCTCCTGCCGCTAAGAAGTAAGCTAAAGGCCAGGAAAAGCTAATGTCTGCCGTAATCCTCACCGGGCTGGGAAATCCGGGAGCCTCATATGCCGCAAACCGGCATAATGTCGGCTTCATGGTAATTGACCGCCTGGTGAGTGATTACAATTTTCCCAAGCCCTCCGCCAAATTCGGCGGCATGTTGTCTGAAGGCCGCGTGGGCCTGCATAAAGTCTTCGCCTTCAAGCCCATGGGCTACATGAACACCTCCGGCGGCCCCCTTGGCCAACTACTGAATTTCTACAAGCTAACCCCTGAAAACGTCACCGTGCTGCACGACGAGCTGGACCTTGAGCCATTCCGCCTGCGCATCAAAACCGGCGGCGGCAACGGCGGGCACAACGGCCTGAAAAGCATAGACGCCCATATCGGGCAGGACTACAAACGCGTGCGCATCGGCATCGGCCATCCCGGCCACAAGGATTTGGTATCTGATTACGTGCTTTCCGACTTCGCCAAAGCCGAAAAGCCCGCGCTCGACACCATGGTCGCCGAAATGTCGCGCCACATGCCCATGCTGCTACAGGGCGACGAGGCCGGTTACATGAACAAGATCAACATAGCGTTACAGGCATGAAAATCAAAACCGCAAGCATCCTGCAAGCCCATCTGGAAATGGCCAAGCACCGTTCCACTGAATTCCGCAACACCCCCGTTGACGCGCCACTCACCCCAGACGAAGAGCAGGCATTCACCATCATGCGCCTTCGCCTGCAAAATGCCGCCGACCCGCGCCCCTTCAACGATTGCCTCGCCCGGCACGGCAAAAAAGCCATGCTGCAAACCTACGCCCTGCCCTTGCGCGTTATGGGCGTCCCGCATCTGTGGTTTGTGTGTAATGCTGTCCTTGCCCTGATCGTATTCACCATCACGCAGGACCTGATCCTGATGGGCCTGCTTGCCCTTTCCGTGCATATCGGCATTGCGCTGATGTACAAACTCAAGCACAAAGACATCTATCAAGAAAACATCCAGAACATCATCAAGGGAATAAAATAATGGGTTTCAAATGCGGTATCGTGGGCCTTCCTAACGTTGGCAAATCCACCCTGTTCAACGCGCTTCTTTCCACCGCGCAGGCCGAAGCCGCGAACTATCCCTTCTGCACCATCGAGCCGAATGTGGGCCGCGTAAGCGTGCCCGACGAGCGCGTGGAAAAACTCGCCAAGATCGCAAGCTCCGCACAGCTCATCCCCACCCAGCTCGAATTCGTAGACATCGCAGGTCTGGTGCGCGGCGCTTCCAAAGGCGAAGGCCTCGGCAACCAGTTCCTCTCCCACATCCGCGAAGTAGACGCCATCATTTATGTGCTGCGCTGCTTTGAAGACGGCAACATCACCCATGTCGAAGGCCGCGTAGACCCCAGGTCCGACGCCGACATCGTAGAAACCGAACTGGTCATCGCCGACCTCGAAAGCCTGGAAAAACGCCTCCCCAACCTCCAGAAAAAAGCCAAAGGCGGCGACAAGGAATCCATCGAAACCGTGGCCATGATCGAGCGCGTGCTGCCCGTCGTATCGCAAGGCCACCCCGCCCGCATGACCGAGCTGCGCGACGAGTCCGAGCGCAAGCAGCTGAAGCTGCTCCAGCTCCTCACCTCCAAGCCCGTCATGTATGTGTGCAACGTAGACGAAGATTCTGCTGCTAACGGCAACGAGCTGTCCAATAAAGTCGCCGAAATGGCCAATAAAAAAGGCGCTCCCTGCGTTGTCATTTCCGCTCGCATCGAAGCCGAAATCTCCATGATGGATACACCCGAAGACAAGCAGGAATTCCTCGATTCGCTGGGCCTCAAGGAAACCGGCCTCTCCCTCATCGTCAAAGCCGGCTACAAACTCCTCGATTTGGTAACCTACTTCACCATCGGGCCGAAAGAAGCCCGCGCATGGACCATCACCCGCGGCACCCAGGGCCCCGGCGCAGCGGGCGTCATCCACACCGACTTCGAAAAAGGCTTCATCCGCGCCGAAACCATCGCCTACAACGACTACATCACCCACAACGGCGAACAAGGCGCGAAAGAAGCCGGAAAATTCCGTTTAGAAGGCAAAGAATATGTAGTACAAGATGGAGACGTACTGCACTTCCGGTTTAACAACTAACCGGGTTTAACAGCTAAAAATGTGTTAGGGTGATGTTCGGCAAAAAACGCAACCGCACGCGCAGGCAAACCGCCAACGCTTCCATCAACTGGATTATCCTCGCGGTAGTGGGCCTCGCCTTCATCCATAATTTCCACGGCAGCACAGGCGACATCGCCGACACCATCACCCAAACCGCTGGCGGTGCCGCCGACAAAACCATCGTGGATTTAAAGAACTACAAAAACAAAATCCTTCCCCCCCAATCCACCATCCTCACCCTGCAGGATGAAAAGCTCGGCTCCGGCGCGCCCGCCGTCTGCGGCCAGAAAGTCACCATTGCCTACACCGCGTACGGCGCTGGCGAAGAAGCCCTGAGCGACACCGCCACCACCGACAAGCCCTACAGCTTCACAATCGGCGACGGCAAAGCCCTGCCCGCCTTCGACGAAGGCCTGGTCGGCATGAAAAAAGGTGGCGTCCGCAAAATCTTCGCCCCCGCAAACTTTGCTTACGGCGCCAAAGGCTTTGGCCGCGACGGCGTACCCAACAACAGCGCCATCCGCTTCGACACCAAACTGCTCGACATCTCCCCCGCCCTTCCCGACCCCAACGACACCCCGTTCCGCTTTCTGGACGTGCGCAAAGGCCTCGGCCCCACAATCACCTGCGGCCATAGCGCCCACGTCGCCATCACCGTCTGGAGCGTTGAAGGCGAAAAGCTTTTCGCCGTCGAGGGCAAAGATCCCATCACCGTAACCCCCGGCAGCTCCTCGCATTTCTTAGGCCTCGAACATAGCGCCCTCGGCATGAAGCTCGGCGGCATCCGCACCGCCATCGTCCCCCCCGCCTTCCAGAAAACCCTGACCGACAACAAAGACGCACTGGAAATTCCCTTCCCCAAGAACCAAACAGTGCTTGTTGATATCGAATCGGTGCAATAAAATACCTCTCCCAATTTATCCATCCAGAAGGAACCATCATGTCTGCCACCGCCCAACGCCTGAGCCGCGTTAAACCCTCTCCCACCCTTGTTGTCACGGCCAAAGCCGCCGAACTCAAAGCAGCGGGCAAAAACGTGATTGGCCTCGGCGCTGGCGAACCCGACTTCGACACCCCCGACCACATCAAGGAAGCCGCCATCGAGGCCATCCGCTCCGGCCAGACCAAATACACCCCCGTAGGCGGCACGCCAGCTTTGAAAAAAGCCATCAGCGACAAATTCAAACGCGAAAACGGCCTCGAATACGCCGCCAACCAGATCGTCGCAGGCGTCGGCGCAAAACAAGTTATTTTCAACGCGCTCCTCGCCACCGTAAACCCCGGCGACGAAGTCATCATCCCCGCCCCGTACTGGGTGTCGTACCCCGACATGGTGCTGTTCGCCGAAGGCACCCCCGTCGTCGTTCCCTCGCGCGAGGAAGACGGCTTCAAGCTCTCCCCCGAAGCCCTCGACAAAGCCATCACCAAAAACACCCGCTGGCTCATCCTGAACTCCCCCAGCAACCCCACCGGCAGCGCTTATACCAAAGCCGAACTCCGCGCGCTGGCCGATGTGCTGCTCAAACACCCCCACGTCTGGGTCATGGCCGACGACATCTACGAACACCTCGCCTATGACGGCTTCGAGTTCCACACCATCGCCCAAGTTGAACCCAAGCTCTACGACCGCACCCTGACCGTAAACGGCGTGTCCAAAGCCTATTCCATGACCGGCTGGCGCATCGGCTACGCGGGCGGCCCCAAGGCCCTCATCGCCGCCATCTCCGACATCCAGTCGCACAGCACCAGCAACGCCTGCTCCATCTCTCAGGCCGCATCGGTCGCCGCCCTAAACGGCCCGCAGGAATTCCTGAAAGACTGGCGCGACAGCTTCGCCAAACGCCGCAACCTCGTAGTAGAAGCCCTGAACAAAATTGACGGCATCACCTGCCAAACCCCCGAAGGCGCCTTTTACGTGTTCCCCAGCGTCAAAGCCCTCTTCGGCCGCAAAACCCCAGCAGGCAAAACCATTGATAGCTGCAACGACTTCTGCGATTACCTCCTAGAAGACGCCCTAGTCGCCTCCGTCGCCGGCAGCGCCTTCGGCATGGGCGGCTATATCCGCATCTCCTACGCCACCTCCGAAAAGATTTTGACGGACGCCATGCAACGCATCACCAAAGCCTGCGCCGATTTGAAGTAATCCACCCAACGCAAAAAAGGGCCTACGGCAAAGCCGAGGCCCTTTTTTTATACCTGAAATCCGGGCGGGGTTTTTTTCATTATGGTGAGTGCAATGCAAGGCGCAGGATTGCGAAGTGTAGCGGAAGCTACATGAGCAAGCCTGCAACGCCGCAGTGCGCCGCCAGAATGAAAAAAAAGCCAGACTCGGGGGGAGTCTGGCTAAGCTATAACAGGGAGGATGTTGGGCGGCAGCCACCTAAATGACCGGGGCCCAACGATGAGCGGTAAAAGATTACTCGCACTCACAGGAGGGATCATAGCCATTCCCTCACCGATTAACATATCTATATTTATAGGTCTGCTATGCGTCTAACGCATGGCTAAAAAGCCCTAGACCAGCCCATCTTCCGAGAGCTTACGCACAATGAAGTCCCTGAAAACCTTGATTCTTTTGGAATTACGCAGTTCCAGCGAATAGATTAGGTACACATCCGTCACCGGCCCCTTAAGCTCCGGCAGCACTTTTGTCACCTGCGTCAAGGACTGCATCATATAATCCGGCACCCCGCCAATACCGATGCCGCTCTCCACCGCCTTCAAAATACCCACAAGGCTGTTCACCTTAAACGCTGCCTTGCGCTCTTCATGCGCACCGCCGCCCGCCTTCATCACCCAGTTCACTTCCGCAAACGGCAGGCGCGTATCTTCACCAAACGTCACCAACCGATGATCCTTCAAATCCGCAGGCTTCTGCGGAATCCCATAGGTCCGCAAATAATCGTTCGACGCATACAGCGAGTTGTTCAACGTCGTAAGGTGCTTCTGCACAAGGTCAGGATGCTTCGCCGGGAACAGGCGAATCGCCACATCCGCTTCGCGCATCGTCAAATCCAGCTCGCGGTCATCCACCAAAAGCGTCACCACAATCTCCGGATACGACTCCGCAAACTCGCGCATATGGGGGGTGAGCCACGTGGTGCCAATGGCCACCGGCGCCGTAATCTTCAGCGGCCCCCTCGGCCTTTCCTTGCTTTCCAGCAGCGCATTTTCCGCAGCCGATAGCCGCGTCAAAACATCGCTCACCGTACGGAACAGGATTTCCCCCTGCTCAGTCAGCATCAAGCCCCGCGCATGGCGGTGAAACAGCGAAACCTGCAAACCCTCCTCCAGCGCGCTAATCTGGCGGCTAATCGCCGACTGGCTCAAATTCAGCATTTCCCCCGCGCGCGTAAAACTTTGCGCGGTGGCCACCGTATGAAACGTGCGTAATTTATCCCAATCCATCATACCGCCGCTTTCGTGTTAGTGCTGCCCGCCCGTGGCAATGAACCGCTCCGCCTCAAGCGCCGCCATGCAACCCGTGCCCGCCGCCGTCACCGCCTGGCGGAAAATCTTGTCCTGCACGTCACCTGCCGCAAACACGCCCGGAATGTTGGTGCGCGTGCTGCCCGGCGTGGTCACAATATAGCCCTCGTCGTCGGTCGTAATCGTGCCCTTGAAAAGCTCCGTGTTCGGCGTGTGCCCAATAGCCACAAACACCCCGTCGGTCTTGAAGTCCGTCACTTCCCCGGTCTTGATATTCTTGAGCTTCACACCCGTAAGCGAGGTTGGGTTTTCCGTGCCCGTGAATTCTTCAATCACGCTGTCCCAAATCACAGAAACCTTCGGATGCGCAAACAACCGCTGCTGCCCAATCTTTTCCGCACGCAACGAATCGCGGCGGTGAATCAATGTAACTTTGGTCGCATGGTTGGTAAGGTACAAAGCCTCTTCCACCGCGCTATTCCCACCACCAACAACCACAACTTCCTTACCCTTAAAGAAAAACCCATCGCATGTCGCACACGCCGAAACGCCGAACCCGGCAAAATGTTTCTCCGTAGGAATGCCCAGCCAACGCGCGGTAGCACCCGTGGCAATCACCAGCGTGTCGGCAATATACGTATCGCCCGACTCGCCCTTGCACACAAACGGACGCTTGGAAAAATCCACCGACATAATCATATCATGAAAAATCTGCGTGCCCACATGCGCCGCCTGTTTTTCCATCTGCTCCATCAGCCACGGCCCCTGCACCGCATGTTCAAAACCGGGGAAATTTTCCACATCAGTGGTGATGGTGAGCTGCCCGCCGGGCTGCAATCCATGCACCATAATGGGGTTAAGCGATGCGCGCGCCGCATAAATCGCAGCCGTGCATCCGGCAGCGCCGGAACCGATGATAAGAACTTTGGTCTGATGAGTCTGTGCCATAAATTTTCTTCTGCAGAGATGGAAATGCCGGGCGCAAGGCCCGGCACACCGTGTTTAGGATAGTATTAGAGCTTACCCGAATTCTTCTTCAGGTATTTAGCAACGCCCGCTGCGTCGGCCTTCATGCCTTCGTCGCCGCGTGCCCAGCCAGCGGGGCACACTTCGCCGTGTTCTTCGTGGAACTGCAACGCATCAACCATGCGCAGCGCTTCGTCCACATTGCGGCCCAGCGGCAAATCATTCACCACCTGGTGGCGCACAATGCCGTTACCGTCAATCATGAAGCTACCGCGGAATGCAACCGCACCGCCCAACAACACGTCATAATCACGCGCGATGGACTTGGTAAGGTCGGCAACCATCGGGAACTGCACATTGCCAATGCCACCATCGTTGATAGCGGTATTTTTCCATGCCAGATGCGTAAACTGCGAATCAACCGACACCGCAATCACTTCCGTCTTGCGCAGTTTGAATTCCTTGATGCGGTTGTTAAACGCAATGATTTCCGAAGGGCACACAAACGTGAAATCCAGCGGATAGAAGAACAACACGCCGGTTTTGCCTTTTTTGGTCACTTTGCCCGATGCGTCCTTCTTGATGCCAAGATAGGAAAGCAGGTTGAAGTTTTCTTCGATGCTGTTGTCGGGCATCACGGCCTTCGCGGTAAAATCAGGGGCTTGTTTGCCAACCAGTACGCTCATTGTAGTATCTCCTCAGAAATTGGATGAATGGCTTAAAACGCGTCAGCGCGTTAGGTCTTGTGAATATAGACGTTAATGGGTAAGGTTCAAGCATAGAAAGCCTTGAAATTCTTTTTCCCGCAACCATCTAATAATAAGAACATTATGCGATTCCGTAAGCCCGAACTCATCCCCACACTGTTCATCATTGGCGCAACTATTTTGCTCTTTGGCCTTGGCTTCTGGCAAGTGCAGCGCCTGCAATGGAAAAACGAACAGGTCGCCCATATCGAAGAAGCGCAAAAAATGGACGCGCTCGGCACCCTGCCCGACGACTTAAGCGGCATCGAATACCGCGCCGCCATTTTAACCGGCACCTTCTTAAACGATAAAATGTTCCACATGGTCGGCCACCCGCAGGGCGAAGGCCCGGGCTTTTACGTGGTCACCCCCTTCCGCCTCGAAGACGATGGCCGTGTCATCCTCGTCAATCGCGGCTTCGCCCCCGACGGACACGAAAATCCCGTGGATGGTGTGCAAACCGTGCGCGGCATCATCCGCCCCAACCGCCCCCACCGCACCTTCATGCCCGACAATTTCCCCGATAAAAATGTCTGGTTCTACGAAGACATCCCCGCCATGAGCAAAACCACCGGCGCAGAACTCCTGCCCCTGCTGCTCGAACAAACCGGCGACGTGCAAAAGAACGTGTACCCCGCCCCCTCCGACGGCAAAATCACCCTGCGCAATGACCACCTGAACTACGCAATCACATGGTTTGCGCTCGGCATCATCGGCCTCATCATGTTCGCCGCCTACAACCGCATCCCCGAACCTAAAAAAGAAGAAAACGCATGACCGCCTACGAAGACCTTACCAAAATCTTCCGCCAGTATTTCGCCCTAAACGGTGCCAGCGCCATGCTAGGCTGGGACAACGCTACCATGATGCCCGAAAACGCAGGCGAAGCCCGCGGCGAGCAACTCGCAGCCCTAGCCGAAATCTGCCACGAACTCATCACCCATCCCAAACTCGGCGACCTTTTTGCAAATGCCGAAGCCCAAAGCTCCGACCTCACCGACTGGCAACTCGCAAACCTGCGCGAAATGAAACGCGGCTGGCAGCACCAGACCGCCGTGCCCGCCGATTTGGTTTCTGAAATCAGCAAAGCCACCCACGAATCCGAACTCTTCTGGCGCCACGCCCGCAAGGAAAACAACTTCAAGGACTTCCTGCCCCATCAGGCAAACGTGCTGCGCCTCATCCGCGAATCCGCCCAAGCCAAATCCGCTGCCATGGGCCTCTCGCCCTATGACGCGCTCCTCGACCAATACGACCCCGGCACCACCTCCGCCATGGTGGATGTCATCTTCGACGACCTCGCAGCCTTCCTTCCCGGCTTCATCCGCGCCGTCATGGAAAAACAAGCGGGCGAAACACCCCCCATCGAACTCCCCGGCCCCTTCCCCGCCGCAACACAAAAAAAGCTCGGCCTCACCATGATGACCAAGCTCGGCTTCGACTTCACCCGTGGCCGTTTGGACGAATCCACCCACCCCTTCTGCGGCGGCGTTCCCGGCGACATCCGCCTCACTACGCGCTACAACGAAGATGATTTCCTCTCCGGCTTCTTCGGCATCATGCACGAAACCGGCCACGCGCTGTACGAAATGGGCCTGCCCGAACGCTGGCGCAACCAGCCCGTCGGCGAAGCCCGCGGCATGGCCTTCCACGAAAGCCAGTCGCTGCTGTCCGAAATGCAATTAACCCTAAGCATGGATTTCCTCACCTACGCCGCCCCCCTCATGCGCGAAGCCTTCGCCGCATCCGGCCCCGCATGGGAACCCGAAAACATCTACCGCTCCGTCACCCGCGTAAAACCCAGCTTCATCCGCGTAGACGCCGACGAGGCAACCTACCCCGCCCACGTCATCCTGCGCTACCGTCTGGAGAAGCGCATGATTGAAGGCTCCCTTGAAGCCAAAGACCTCCCCGAAGCCTTCGCTAACGAAATGCAAAATCTCCTCGGCATCACCCCCGACACCGACACAAACGGCTGCATGCAGGACATCCACTGGCCCGATGGCGCGTTCGGCTATTTCCCCACCTACACGCTGGGGGCCATGACCGCCGCCCAGCTCATGGATTCGGCCCGCAAAACCATCCCCGGCCTGTCCACCCACATCCAAAAGGGCGAATTCAGCTATCTCTTTGATTGGTTACGCAAAAATGTGCATGAAATGGGCAGCAAACTTTCCTCCCCCGACCTGCTGAAACATGCCACTGGCCAAACGCTGAACGCCGCGATATACAAAAACCATCTCCAAACCCGTTATCTTTCTTAAAAAACAAGGATTCCCGTGACCCGTTACATCTCCACTCGCGGCACCGCACCTGTCCTCTCCTTCGAAGATGCTGTACTCGCTGGCCTCGCCACCGACGGCGGCCTCTACGTTCCCGAACACGCGCAGGAATTCTCCATGGCCGAAATTGACGCCATGCAGGCAATGTCCTACCCGGAACTCGCCTACACCGTCATCTCGCGCTTCACTGGAACTTCGCTGAAGCCCGAAGTGCTGGAGCGCATCGTCGCCGAATCCTACAAAACCTTCCGCCACGCCGCCATCGCGCCCTTAAAGCAAATTGACACCCACACTTTCGTGCTGGAACTTTTCCACGGCCCCACCCTCGCCTTCAAAGATTTCGCCCTGCAATTCCTCGGTCGTCTGCTCGATGAAATTTTGGCCAAGCGCGAACAAAAATCCGTCGTCATCGGCGCAACCTCCGGCGACACCGGCTCCGCCGCCATCGCAGGTTGCCAGGGCCGCAAGAACATGGACATCTTCATCCTGCACCCCAAGGGCCGCGTGTCCGAAGTGCAGCGCCGCCAGATGACCAGCGTGCAAGACACCAACGTCCACAACATCGCCATCGAAGGCACCTTCGACGATTGCCAGGACATCGTGAAGGCCCTCTTCGCCGACACGCCCTTCCGCGACAAACACCACCTAAGCGCCGTAAACTCCATCAACTGGGCGCGCATCTTGGCGCAGGTCGTATATTATTTCTATTCCGCCGTAGCACTCGGCGCACCCGCAAAGAATGTCAGCTTCTCCGTACCCACCGGCAATTTTGGCGATATCTACGCAGGCCACGTCGCCCGCCGCATGGGCCTGAACATCGAACAACTGGTCATCGCCACCAACAAAAACGACATCCTCGCCCGCTGCCTGCAAACAGGCGTCTACAGCATGGAAGACGTAACCCCGACCTTAAGCCCCAGCATGGACATCCAAGTCTCCGGCAACTTCGAGCGCTTGTTGTTCGATTTGTATGACTGCAACGGCGAAGCCATCACCGAAATGATGGCCGAGTTCCGCAAGAACAAAAAAATCACCCTCTCCACCCTCGCATGGAACCGCCTCAAAGCCGAGTTCACGGCCTGCGCCATCAGCGATGAAGACACCAAAAAAACCATCGCCACCACCTTCAACACCACCGGCGAACTCCTCGACCCCCACACCGCCGTAGGCTTGGCCGCCGCCCAGCGCGTGCGCAAAAACACCTCCACCCCCATGATTGTGCTGGCCACCGCCCACCCCTCCAAATTCCCCGACGCGGTCAAAGACGCAAGCACCGTAACCCCCGAACTACCCCCGCACATGAAAGACCTTTTCAAGCGCCCCGAACGCTGCGAAACCCTGCCGAATGATGTCGCCGCCGTTAAAGCCTTCATCGCCTCCAAGGTCTGATGAATGGCCACCAAAACAGCTACACAAGCCAGCATCACCGCCGCCACCGCCGCTGATATTCCCACCATCAGCGCGCTTGCCAATGCCATCTGGCCGCTCGCCTACAAAGACATTCTAGCTGCCGAACATATCGAAAACATGCTCGCCCGCATCTACGCCCCCGAATCCCTGCAAGCCGAGATGGACGCAGGCCACCGCTTCTTCCTCGCCTATGAAAACAACACGCCCGTGGCCTACGCCTCCGCCTACAAAGCGGAAAACACCATCTGGCTTAAAAAACTCTACGTCCACCCCGCACACAAAGGCCAGGGCATCGGCGCAGCATTGCTAGAAGCCGTAACCCAACCCCATTTTCCCGCCGCCCAAATCCAGCTGCTGGTAAACAAAAACAACACGCCCGCGCAAAAATTCTACGCGAAAAACGGCTTCACCCAAACAGGCGAAACGCCTGTGCAAATGGGCGATTTCCAGTTCATTGATTTCATCTATTCCCGCCCCATAACAGAAAAGTAACAAAATGTACCAGATGACCACCCTGAAGAACGGCCTTCGCGTCGCCACCGAATTTCTCCCCGGCGTGGAAAGCATTGCCGTAACCGTCACCTGCGGCGTGGGCGCGCGCTACGAAAACGAAAAAGACAACGGCATCTCCCACCTGCTGGAACACATGGCCTTCAAAGGCACCAAAACCCGCACCGCCCGCGACATCGCCGAAGCTTTCGACAATATCGGCGGCCAAATCAACGCCTACACCTCCATGGAACTCACCGTCTATTACGCCAAAGTCCTGAAAGAAGACGTGCGCCTCGCCTGTGATGTACTCGGCGACATCCTGCAAAACTCCATCTTCGACGAAAAAGAACTCGCCCGCGAAAAAGACGTGGTCATCCAGGAAATCGCCATGCATTTCGACACGCCCGACGATTTAATCATGGATTATTTCGACGACGCCGCCTTCCCCGGCCAGCCCTTAGGGCGAAGCATCCTGAGCACCGAAGAGCGCGTAAACGCCCACACCCGCGATGACCTCATCCGCTACATGGACACCCACTACCGCACCCCGCGCATGGTGCTGTCCGCTGCCGGAAACATAGACCACGACGCCTTCGTCAAACTCGCCGAAGAATATTTCGCACTCCCCGGCCGCGAATCCGGCCCCAGCTTCGAGATCGCCAGCTACCACGGCGGCGACAAACGCATTGACCGCGATCTCGAGCAACTCCACCTCATCATGGGCCTGCCCGCCCCCGCCATGCACGTGCCCGACTATTACACCCTGCAACTCTACGCCAGCATCCTCGGCGGCGGCATGGCCTCGCGCCTGTTCCAAGAGGTCCGCGAAAAACGCGGCCTCGCCTACTCTGTATACTCCATGGGTTCATCCTACGAAGATTGCGGCCTGCTCACGGTACATGCCGCCGCATCACCCGACAAAGCCAGCGAACTCTCCACCGTCCTCGCCGAACAAATCGCAGGCATGGCCGTAAGCGTTTCCGACGAAGAACTCCAGCGCGCCAAAAACCAGCAACGCGCCGAACTCCTCATGGCCCGCGAAGGCCCCTACGCCGTATCGGCATGGATTGGCCGCCATTTGATGATGTTCAATGAATACCGCCAGCACAAAGACATCACCGCCCGCATCAACGCGATTACGAAGCAGGACATCACCCGCATCGGCGCCGACATCGCTGGCGGCACCCTCACCATGGCCGCACTGGGCGACGTGGCGGGCGTACTGCCTAACGATGCATTACACGCACGCCTGAAGGCCTGATTCCGGCTTCACGTCGGAATATTCTTCCCGCGCCGCAGCCAGCCCTGCAATGGCCGCCACAATGCCATACGCCCGGAAGTTGCAATCCCGCACGCTCTTCCAGCGGTTGCCTTCCATCTCGATTTCGTCGCACATGCCGGTAAATTCCATGCCAGCCGCGTTCAAATTGCTAAGCGCGTCGCGCTCACCATTCACCCGGTACATGCCCCCAATCGGCACCCCGTCCACGATATACACCATCGGCTCCGCGGGCTTGCCATTCACCACGTCCAGCGTTGGCACGCCCTCCTGAATAATCACCTCGCTATTGCGCGCGCCTTCCTTGATGACCTGCATCTTGTTGCGCTCTTTTTTATTCAGGTCCAGAATATCCTCCGGCGACGTGGCAGTCATAATGCCCATGCCATAGGTGCCGCTTTCCGCCTTGATAAACACATATGGCTTTTCCGTGATGCCATACTGCATGTATTTTTCCTGCACCCGCGCCAGCACCTTTTCAATGCCCTTGGCCACGCAATCCAGCCCCGTGCGTTCTTTAAAATCCACAAACCCGCAATGATGGAACTCCGCGGCAAGTAACCACGGGTCCAGCGTAAACGTGCGGCAAAAATCTTCGACCAGCGCCCGGTACGCCGCAAAATGCACGCTCTTCCTGCGCTTATGCCAGCCCATGCCCGGTGGCGGCAAAATCGGCTGCACCACCTGTTCCAGCAGCTCAGGCACCCCCGCCGTCATATCGTTATTCAGCACCACAAGGTCGGGCACAAATCCGTCCAGCATCAGCGTGCCGCCGTCCTTGTGCATGGCGCGCTGCACCAGCTTGCGCCCCGAAGGCGCTTCCAGCTCCACAGGCACATCTGGCGTGGCGTTCAGGCCGCCCAGCTGCACCTCCATGCCCGCTTCTTCAAAAATCGTAATCAGCGTGGCAAGGTTTTCAAGGTAGCCCATATTGCGCGTATGGTTTTCCGGCACGATCAGTATTTTCCGCGCGTCCGCATGCGTATCCTGCAAAAACCGGGTGATAAACCGCGACGCCCGCGCCCGTGCGCGCGGCGATAAATTATTGAACCCGGCGGGGTACAAATTCGTATCCACCGGTGCAAGCTTCAACCCCGAATGCCGCAAATCCACCGAGCTGTAAATGAAGGGCGCAGCTTCCGCGCGCTTCGCACCGAACCAGCGCTCAATATCGTCGCCGCGCGCATCTTCAAGTTTTTCCAGTGTTTTGAGTATGTCTTCCATCACCATTCAGCCTTGAATTGGGGTTGTTCCTGCCAGTCTCCCAGCCACGCCTGCATGCAACTAAGCGCTGCAACCATGGCCGTATCCGCGCGCAGCACCCGCGGCCCCAGCCCAAAAGCCTTCACCCCCGGATGCGCCCGCAGCATCATGCGTTCCTCCTGCGAGAACCCGCCCTCCGGGCCGATAATCACAGCATATTTGCCACCCATAGATAGTGAGGGCAACAGCGTTTTCAAGTCCTGCCCCTCGCCGCTTTCATCGGCAAAAAGCAGCGTGCGGTCGCTGGGCCACGAGGCCAGCAGCGCGTTCACATCCCTGAATTCTTCAATGCGCGGCACATCCATCCGCTCGCACTGCTCGGCGGCTTCAATCACATACGCATCCATTTTTTCGCGGTTCAGGCTGCGCACCACCGCATGGCGCGTATACACGGGCAGCAGCGCCGAAACCCCCAGCTCCACAGCCTTCTCCACCACAAAATCCACCTTGTTCTTAAGCGGGGCGAACGCCAGCCACATATCCGGCGAAGCCTTCTGCGACTTCACCATAATCTGCACCGTAAGGCTCACCGATTTCTTGGAAATATCTTCAATATGCGCCAGCCACTCGCCGTCGCGCCCATTGAACAACGCCACACTCTCGCCAACCTGCCCGCGCATCACATTACCCACATAATGCGCCTGCGCCCCATTGAGGATGCACGCGCTATTCGCAGCAAATCCCTGCGGTACATACAGCCGCAGGCGTGGTTTTTTCATCGGTTGCGCTTGATTCGTCATGCGCCACACGCTAAATCTTTGGGCAGGAAATGTAAACAGGTATAGAATGTCGCCCTATCTGCGTTTGATGCGCCTGCACCAGCCCGTTGGCATCTGGTTGTTGCTGTGGCCCTGCTGCTGGTCGCTGGCCCTTGCCGCGCACGGCAAGCCCTCCCCCGTCATGCTCATCCTGTTCGCCCTTGGCGCGCTCATCATGCGCAGCGCCGGCTGCATCGTAAACGACATCGCCGACCGCGAAATAGACAAGCAGGTCGAGCGCACCCGCACCCGCCCGCTTGCCAGCGGCGAACTTAAACTCAAGCAAGCCATCCTGCTGCTATGCATGCTGCTCGCCTGCGCCCTCTACATCGCGCTGCTGCTGGGCCAGAACACCGTCTTCTGGGCCGGCGCCTCCCTGCCTCTGGTCGCCGCCTACCCATGGATGAAACGCATCAGCTGGTGGCCGCAATTATTCTTAGGCCTCACCTTCAACTGGGGAGCGCTCATGGGCTGGGCCGCCGTCACCGGCACTGTGCAACTCCCTGCAATCCTGCTCTATGCCGGAAGCATTTTCTGGACACTGGGCTATGATACCATCTACGCCCATCAGGACAAAACCGACGATGCCCGCATCGGCGTAAAATCCACCGCGCTGCGCCTTGGCAAAAACACCAGAACCGCCGTAAATACCTTCTACACGCTGGCCGCAATATTCTGGGCATTAAGCGGTTTTATGGCCGGCGCGGGCATGGTTTATTTTGCATTCCTCATCCTCACCGAGCTGCATCTGCTGCACCAGATCTGCACCGTAAATCTCGACGACCCCGCCTCCTGCCGCCGGGTCTTCATCAGCAACCGCTTCGCAGGCTTCCTGTTGTTTATCGGCTGCTTAACGGCATTTATTTAGCCTTTTACGCCTATAAAAACCTTCCCGGCTAAACCGTCAGGAACATTAATATTTTCTTTATGCAACCTTCGCTTACACCCCATCTTGTGGCGCCAATAAGTATATCGCCTTTTAAGGAAAATTTACCTTTGTATGTCATTATCATAATGGACGCCATAATAGCGACCAGCGATACCAGGCTGCAAATTCAGCAGCAAAAAAACAAGGTTTGGAATGCAGTCTACGGAAGGACAACCCCAGAGCCGACAGATCGCAGGCAACCAGCCCCGCAAGGGCGCTGTGCTTTCGCCCGATCCCAATGCGCCGCTCGAAGTGTCCGAAGCCACCATGACCTACCCCGGCAGCGAATTCTACCCGCATGAATTCGTGGAAATGCTGGAAAAAAATATCCAGAAAGTAATCAGCGAACACACCTCAGGCTCCTTGCTGGTCGTAAGCATCAGCAACCTCGCCATGATCATCAACGCCTACGGCCACGACACGTCTGAAATCGTGATGCATGATTTGCTCCGCCGCATCGAAGGCATCCTCACCGAACAAGACACCGTCTTCCGCATCCAGCGCGACCAGATCGGCATCATCGTCTGCAACTCCTTCCCCGAAGACACCGGCACGCTTGCCTCGCGCATCCACACCATCATCCAGAATTTTGGCCGCGACCATTTCGCCACCGTCTCGCTTTACATCATGGGCGCGGTAGGCAGCGTGAACTTCCCGTCCGAAAGCGCCAGCGCCCACGACGCGCTCGACAAAGCCTACGTTGCCGTAAACTCCATGCAGGCCGGTCCCCACCGCACCTACGACATGACCCGCAGCGAAGCCGACCAGTGCCGCCAGCAAATGGGCCTCGCCAACTACCTGTTCAAAGCCTACAAGGAAAGCCGCCTGCGCCTGGCCTACCAGCCCGTCATCAACAGCAAAACCGGCAAAGCCTCGCACCATGAAGCGCTCTTACGCCTCGTAAACCAGTCCGGCAAAATCAGCTCGGCAGGCCCCTTGATTCCGGTGGCCGAAAAGATGGGCCTCATTGACATCATTGACACCATGGTGATGGAAATGGTCATCAACGAACTCCGCCTCGCCCCCGACGTGGTGCTGGCCTTCAACGTGTCGAACATGACCACCGAAGATTCCGTGTGGCTCGACCATCTGGCAAGGCTCCTGCGCGAAACGCCCGAAATCGCCCCCCGCCTCATCGTCGAAATCACCGAAACCGCCGTCCTGCGCGACCTGCGCCGCACCGCCTACTTCGTTGCCTCCATCCAGTCCATGGGCTGTCAGGTGGCGCTCGACGACTTTGGCTCCGGCTACACGTCCTTCCGCCAGCTCAAAGCCCTTTCTGTAGACATGGTAAAGATTGACGGCGTGTTCATCAAAGACCTCGCCCAAAGCGCCGACAACCAGTTCTTCGTCAAAACCCTGCTGGACTTCGCACAGGGCTTCGGCCTTTCCACCGTCGCCGAATTCGTCGAAAACGGCGAAATCACCAAGATCCTCATGGATATGGGCGTGGACTACATGCAGGGCTACTATTTCGGCAAGCCCATGAACCACCGCACATGGCTGAACGAAGGCGAATACAGCGGCGAATAGCCTGTATTTACACAGCTTCTCCAAAAACCTTGATTCTTCCCCTTATTTCCCCTAATTCCTAATGTTCGTGCCGCTTTAGCTCAGGGGTAGAGCAACCGCCTTGTAAGCGGTAGGTCGCCAGTTCAAATCCGGCAAGCGGCACCATTTCCCACCATTATTCGCGCCCGCCCCGCGGCACGTCGCGTTCGGTTGCATGGCCGATATTCCGCTGTGTGCTGCGCGCCGCCTGCGCAGATTTCTGCCCCTGCACCTCAACCACCATCTGGTTGATGTCCTTGAGCATGTCCACCTGTTCTGCAAAGCGCGGCGGCATCAGCACTCGCGTGTAGCGTATGTCGCCCTGTGCTGCGTCAAACGGCAGCGCCGCGCCCGCTGCGTCTGTGCGCCCGTAATGCAGGCCGCTGTTAAACGGCACGCCCAGCGCCGTGAATTTCTCCGACAATTTACGCCGCACCGTCGGGTCGTTACCGCGTATGTCAATGGCGTAAGCCCGGTCCTTGCCGCGCGGCCGCACCTCAAACCCCGGCGCGTCCCCCACCGCATTTTTCAAAAGCTTCGCCGCCACCTGCTCGCTGTAACCCGTGAGCTTTTCCCTATCCAGCGCAAACGACACATCCGCATACACCGTGCGCGACATCTCACCTTCCACCATGGTAGAACGCCCCAGCTCTTTCATGCTGTGCACCTGCTGCACCGAACCCGGCACGGCCAGGTTGCGCGAAACAAACTGTGTCAGGTCACCCGTAATTTCAGCAATCTGGCCCTGCAGCGCCCGGAACACCTCCTGATGGTTCGAAGCATCGGCAAACGACGACCCCTTCGCTGCCTGCGCCTGCACCACAAATACATTGCCCTCGCGGTGCGAAATATCTGCAAGCGCATTAGGCACAAAAGTCTGTATCAGCTCGCCTAAGGCGCGTGCGTCGCGGTGGTCCGGGTTGGTAAGCTCCGCGATCATTTGCGTATAAACAGCCCTGCCCTTGTCAATCTTCTTCACGGTCGTAAGGCTCGACGCGCGCAGCTCCGCTGCCCGTGCCTCCAGCAGCGCCTCTTGCTCAATGGCCGCACACGCCGCCGCCGAACGCGGAAACACCGGCGCAGCCCCCTGTGGTGCCACCTCTGGCGCATCTGGCGCAGCCTCGTCGGTCTTTTTACGTTTGAATGGATTCACCCACGCCATGCGCGGCTCCCTTATGTCTTTTGCGAAGGCGTACTAGCCAACTTTGCGCGTTGCTCTTCAATACGCAAAGCCGCGCTGGTTTTGATTTGTGCGGCCTGGCGCAGTATGCCGGCTTCTTCGGAGCTGATAACGCTGCTTTCGCCCGCTGCATAGCTGCGGCGGTCGAAGTCGCCGGGCGCGGGGTCGTCGGTCATGTTCCGGTCTTTTTTGTAACGTGCCACAAAACCTTTGCGGGCATTGTTCAGCTCGTCGCTGGCGCCTTTCTCCGCGCCGCTGATCTGGTCTTTCTTGTGCTGGTCGGCAATATCGCCGCTGCGTAGCGACATATCGGTATCCATCACCTCCAGCGCCTTGGCGTGGTGGTTGGCAAGCGCATGCAGCGGCTTGCTGTCGTCTTTAAGCGCTGCGCGCATATCCGCAAAAAGCTGCAAATCCTTGCCCGTCTGCGCATGCTCCGGCAAATCGTCGCTTTGCAGGCCGTGGGTGCGGCGGTGGTTCTGCTCCGCATAGCGCTCCGATTGCGCATCATAGCGACGCTGTGCTTCAGGGAATGGGTCGGTGGTCATCCCCGCAGGCAAAGCAGGCGGCGCGGCCGCCAAAATAGCTTTATTTTGCTTCTCAATATCTATCACCGCGTCCAGCACCATGTCCCAGATCTCTTCGGCGCGCTTTTTCACATCCGCAGGCGTGGCCGCATCATAGCGCAAATCTTCCAGCCGCCCCATCACCGCATCATGCCCGCTATCGTTGCCGATGGCGGTTACGCGGTTGATGTGGTTCTGCGCTTCCATGCCCAGCACATAGCTGAAATTTTTGATCCCATCGCCGCCCTTGCGCGGATCAATGGAATCCAGAAAAGCGTTATCGTCTTTTTCTGCTGCAATGCCTGTAAGAAGCGCCATAAAACCCCTGTTTGCCAAGCCCTAAGCATAGCATCAAACGGTTAAGGTTTAATGACAGCATAAAATCATATAAAACAGCAACTACCGCGCAGAATGCACCAGCTTATGCATAAAGCCCAACTTTTCGATCACCTGCGGCGACAGTACGAACGGGTAAATATCGCTAAGCCCCATGCTGCGGTTCATGGCGTTCATGGCGTAGGTAAGCGGCAGCCACACATCCACCAGCGACTGCATCTCCACGGTGCTGTATGGGTTAACCGCAGCCGTAGCATGCAGCTCCTTATCAGCCGTAATAACCGGGTGTACCTCCAGCCCAAACGCCTGCGACGTCTCAAGGCTGTCTACAATATGCAGGTAATGCGCCCATGTTTCTGCAAAATCTTCCCATGCATGGCTGGTAGCGTAGGAGCTTACAAACGACTGCTGCCAGTTTGGCGGCGCACCCTCATTGTAATGGCGCTTCAGCGCATCTGCGTAATCCTCGCGGTCATCGCCAAACAAAGCGCGGCAGGCCTCTTGCTTGCCCGTATTGCGCACCAGCACATCCCAGTAATAATGCCCGATCTCATGGCGGAAATGCCCCAGCAACGTGCGGTACGGCTCGTGCATATGGGTGCGCATCCTCTCGCGCTCGGCGTCGTCCGCTTCCTTCAGCGCCAGCGTAATAATGCCTTCGTCATGCCCGGTCAGCACCTTTTCTTTCTCATCCTGCGTATCCGCAAGGAAATCAAACGCCAGCCCATGCTCCGGGTCGTCCGCCCGGTTCGGCAGCGGTAAATTCAGCCGCAGCAGCGTGTAAAACAAGCGGTGTTTTGCAAACTCCATCTTGCGCCAGCTTTCTAAATTGCCCTGCACCGACAAATCCGGCACCGTCCTGTTATGGCGGCAGGCAATGCAAAACGCTTCCGGCGAGTCCGAAGGCAAAAGCCAGTTGCACGCATCATGGCGTGCGTTATCGCAAAATTTCATACTGCCCGCAATGCCCGGCGTCTGCCAGAATCCTTGCGCGTCTTGGGTGAGTGTGCACAGCATATTCTCCAGCGGCAAATACCCAAGCACATGCCCGCACCTCCCGCAGTTGCGGTTTTCAAAAAACAGGATCAGATTGCATTGTTGGCACTGGAAAAGTTTCATAGCCGCTACTCTCCACATCCCGCCGTAAATATTCCATACGAACCGGCCATGAATACGCTAAGAATAGCCTATATGAAATGTGAGGCCGTGATGAACTGGACCGTCTATATTCTGGAATGCGCCGACAGCACCTACTATACCGGTATCACCAATAACATGCCTGCGCGCCTTGCCACCCACCGTAGCGGCAAAGGCGCCAAATACACCCGTGGCCGCGCGCCCCTCACCTTGCTCTACACCGAGTCCCACCCCAGCAAAAGCAGCGCCCTAAAGCGCGAATACCACATCAAATCCCTGACCCGCGACCAAAAAAAACGGCTGGCCCACCGTGCGCCCCCTTACCTAATACTTATTCCGCCAGCGTTTCAATCCAACTGCATTTTTACCTGCAAAATGATTTCCTGAAATACACCCCCAACCCACAGGAGATGCATAATGCGTAATACTAAAATCCTCGCCTGCCTGTCGCTGATGACTATGTTATCGGCGTGTGGCACCCCCGACCAGGGCTACTACGACCGCAACGGCAACTACGTGCCGAACAACCCTTATAACCGCAACGCCCACGACCATGCGCCCCTTCCCGGCGGCACGCATCCTGAGTATGATGACACGCACTACGCAAGCACGCACGCAACATGGCACTATGACCGCGCCGGCTATTATGACCAGAACGGTTATTACATCGAGCACGGCCCCAGCGTATCGAGCGACATGTTGCCGCCCCACGGCATGTGCCGTGTGTGGTTCCCTGAACGTGCCGTTATGGACCAGCCCCCCATTGAAGATTGCGATGGCATCCGTGGCCGTGTTCCCGCAGGCGCCTACGTGATTTATGGTGGCTAAGCCAAAATCACTTTAAATAAAAAAACCCCCGGCAATTAAATGCCGGGGGTTTTTTGCTTTTACGAGCGAGTCGTAATTAAGCGGCGAGCTTCAGGTTAACTGCAGAAGTCTTGCCTTTTTCGGTAGCGAGATCATAGGTAACGCGCGCGCCTTCGGCGAGGGTCGTGAGACCTGCACGTTCCAATGCGCTGATATGAACGAATGCGTCAGCACCGCCCTGGTCAGGCTGAATGAAACCAAAACCCTTGATCGGGTTGAACCACTTTACTACACCACTAGCCATGAGAAATATCCTTTATCTGGCGTTTAACATCTGCCTGCACCTGCAGGCAGCTTCTTAAGTCTGAAATCAAAGGCATTAAACCTTGCCTCTTTTACGAAAATCAGGGGGATATAAGAAGACCGAAAGGACACTCTTAAAGCGCAACTGTTATCAATAAAGAGTAATAGCAAACTCGGCGGTATATGTACGGCTATTCGCCCTTAAAGTCCAGCGAATTCGTTGGCGGCTGTCTTTGCAGCCCCGGAACAATCCCTGAAATTCCTTAACATCCCTGCGCCCCATTACGGTAAAACCACGGATATAGGCAATAATTAGAGCGCCTTAAGCGCCCTGCGGCGACGGGCCGCAAACCCGTACATCCCCGCCATAAGAGCCGCAAACATGGGCAAAGCCGCAGGCAAAGGCACCGCCGAAACCGCGTATGTTACCCCCGGCGCACCGCGCAGGAACCCGGTAAAAATGCTCTCAAACACCGCATTTCCCGTGCCGTAATTGGTGATGGTGGTGCGCGCCGTATTATTGCCCAGGTTGGCCGTCGCCAGCACCAGCGCCAAAGCCGGGCTGCCGTTAATAAGGCCCACCACATTACTCACCCCGTTCGAGTTCGCATTGCTGAACCCCGAAAGCGTATCAACCCCGTCGCTGTAGCTGTAAAGCCCTGCAGCGCGGCTGGTCCCGGTCGTAAGCAGCGGCAGCGTGTAAGTGAAGCTGATGCTCGTCATGCCCGAAAGCCTGCCGCCATCAAGGCTGCTCACAAAATGCAGCCCCCCGCTATGCGGGATATTCGTAGAGCTGAAATTATGCGTGATCGAACCCGACTGGCCCGCATACAGAATGCCCATGGCAATATTCTGCCCGTCATAATTGACAATGCTTGCCTGCGCCGAAGACGCACCCAACACACACATCACCACAAACGCGATCAGCTTTTTCATATCATGCCCCTTAAAATGTTAACGCTTATTAACCTAGCCCCCTACCCCCTGTCAACCTGTGAAGCCGTTTTACCCCTATTTTATAAATCCTCACCCAGCCCTGCATCGCATTCTTACCGCCAATTGCCTAATCATTTAAGGGCGATACACGCAAATCAACTAAACCCTAGAAAGGTTATATCATGACAAACGTAAGTGGCATTTTTAACAGCAAGTATGAAGCCGACCAGGCCGTATCCCGCCTGCTCAGCGAAAATTTCAAAACCAGCGAAATCAGCCTTATCATGACCGATAAGACCCGCGACACGCTGTTCACCAGCACCGACGACGAAGCCACCCGCGCAGCTAAAGGCGGCGCAACCGGCGCAACCGTTGGTGGCGCAATCGGCGCCCTCATCGCAGGCCTCACCGCAGTAGGCTCCATCGTAGTAACCGGCGGCGCCGTGCTCGTTGCAGGCCCGATCGTAGCTGCACTGGCTGGCGCAGGCGCTGGCGGCATCGTAGGCGGCCTCGGCGGCGCGCTGATCAATGCCGGTTTCGCAGCTGACGAAGCCAACAACTTTGAAGAAGAAGTAAAAGCCGGTAAGGCCGTAGTTGTCGTACATTGCGATAGCGACCTGAAGGTTACCAAAGCCCGCACCTCGCTGCGCGTAGCAGGTGCCACCACCAAAGTTGCCTAACACCCGCTAGGCGCTTGTTGCGAAGGGCGGCCTCCGGGCCGCCCTTCGTGCCTTTAAACGTATATGTTAAAAAACTGGCGCTTTCCCACGCTTTCAGTGTAAAATAATATCATGTTCGATTTCTTCAGGTTTTTCACGCCCCCCACCTCCCGCTGGCAATCTCAGTCGCTCAAACAATATGGCGATTTCTGGATGATGGGCTGGTCTTCCATGCAAACGGTGTTTTACCGCAGCATGATGATCGGCGACGCCTGCACCGGGCGCATTGATTTCAACCATCCGGAATTTTCCCGCATGTCGCAGGAAAAACTGGAAGCCGCCATGCAAGGCAGCATCGCCAGCACCACCGAGCTGCAGCGCATCCTCCTGCATTCCATCAGCCACCCCGCCCTGACCCCCGTCGCCGCCATCAACCGCATGATGGACGCCTCCGTTGAATTGCTCGATGTCTCGATGAAACCCGTCCACGACACCGCCAATGCGAACGCCAAGCGCCTGCGCAGCGCCGCAACCAAGCCCAAAAAGCCTAAGGCTTAGCCCTTTTTCCCTCAAAAACCGCAGTCTTTACGCATTCCTTATCAAGGGGGCGCAACCTCATGGGAGTATCTTTACCTCTGCGTTGTTAGGGTGAAATTACCATAAACAACACATAAAGGATTATATCATGCGCAGCGCTTTACTTTGGCTTATCGGGGTCCCCATTCCTCTCATCATCATCTACAACTTGTTCTTTTAATCACGTAAGCGGGTAACGACCATGCACGAGAAAAAACACGTAATCCTGATTGTGGACGACGAACCGCAAATCCGGAAAATGCTGAGCATCTATTTCGATGCCTCGGATTATAAAATCGAAGAAAGCGAAAACGGCAAGCAAGCCATTCGCATGAGCGCTTCGATCAAACCCGACCTTATCGTGCTGGACTTAGGCCTGCCCGACATGGACGGCAAAGACGTCATCACCGCCATCCGCGAATGGTCGCACGTACCCATCGTGGTACTCACCGTGCGCTCTGGCGACGAAGAAGTGGTTGCCGCCCTCAACATGGGTGCCGACGACTACATCGTAAAACCTTTCAACGCCGACGTGCTCCTTGCCCGCATTCAGGCCAACTTGCGCAAATCCACCATCAAGGAAATGGGCGAACCGGAACTGCGCAACGGGCCTATACGCATGGACCTCATCCGCCACGAAGTCTACATCAACGACGAAAAAGTAGCGCTCACCCCAAAGGAATACGACCTCCTGCGCTACTTCATCGCCAACCGCGGCAAAATGCTCACGCACAAACAACTGCTGAAAGAAATCTGGGGTCCCGCCCACAGCGACGACACGCAATATCTGCGTGTCTATATCGGCCAGCTGCGTGACAAAATCGAGGGCAAGAAGTCCCCGAACAAAATGATCATCACCGAACCTGGTGTGGGTTACCGCATGGAAGCCGTATTGAGCGAGCCTAAAGCCGCTTAATCCTCCCTGCCAGCCGCACATCCAGTTAAAAACCCCGGCGCCCCCTCGCCGGGGTTTTTGCATCTGTAATCCAATGAAAATTTTATATCTCCGCTGGTTTTCAGTACCGCATTTTAAGAAGGAATTGCGCATAATGGTATTATGAAAAAACTAAGGAGAACCAACATGAACACAACTCTCAGCCACACCGTCGGCCTGCTCCTCGCAACCACCCTGCTGCTTGGCCATCCCGCATACGCCCAGTCCAGCGATTACAGCACCGACTCCGAAGAAGTAGATGTCGCAACCATTCATAAAGGTGATTCCGACGCCCTGAAACACGAAGCCAACGTGCGCCTGCAAGTGCAGCACGCCATCTACGCCATGATGCCCCTGAACGTCGAAGTGCTGGATGTAAACGATCAGCAGGTCAGCTCCTTCACCACGCATGACAAAACCATTTACATGCATCTGCCCGAAGGCCGCTACACCATCAAGATCAACGGCATCATCAAAAAGAAAAGCATCGCAGTTGAAGCCGATGATCAGGTGCTGAAAAGCTACGCCATTTAATACAACTTTTATAGCCGCGGCACTGCTTCGTGCAGCAATTTTACAACCATTCCACTACCCTTACTTTCCAACCAAATGAATAGGAGATCACTATGAAGACCCCACATATCGTAACCAGCCTCATGCTTCTCGCCATGCTCAGCGCATGCGGCGAATCCACCAGTGACCGCGCCCTGAGCGGCGCAGGTATCGGTGCAGGCGTTGGCGCGCTCGGTAGTGCTGTTGCTGG
>JAYULW010000051.1:0-19316 GCA_043763155.1 Alphaproteobacteria bacterium
ATGATCCTCGGCGATACCTGCACGCGCGCCTGCGCCTTCTGCAACATCAAAACCGGCGTACCGGGCGCATTGAATCCGCACGAGCCGGAAAACTTAGCGCAAGCCATCGCGCAGCTCGCATTGAAGCACGTTGTCATCACCTCCGTTGACCGCGACGACTTGGAAGACGGCGGCGCAAACCATTTCGCCGATTGCATCACCGCCATCCGCAACCGCGCCCCCGGCACCACCATCGAAGTGCTGACCCCCGACTTCCTGCGCAAAGAAAAAAGCATCGAAATCGTCGCCCGTGCGCGCCCCGATGTGTACAACCACAACATCGAAACCGTGCCCCGCCTGTACAAAGCCATTCGCCCCGGCGCACGCTATTTCAATTCGCTGCACCTGCTGAAAACGGTGAAAGAAATTGATCCCTCCATCTTCACCAAGTCCGGTATCATGGTGGGCCTCGGCGAAGAAAAAGACGAAGTGCTGCAAGTGATGGATGATTTGCGCGCCGCCGACGTGGACTTCATGACCATCGGCCAATACCTGCAACCCACCCCCGAACACGCGAAGGTTGACCGCTTCGTAACCCCCGATGAATTCGAAATCATAGGCCGCCAGGCGCGTGCCAAAGGTTTCCTCATGGTGTCCTCTTCGCCGCTCACCCGCTCTTCGTACCACGCAGGCGACGACTTCGCGCAGATGAAAGCCGCCCGCGATGCTCAACTGGCAACCCCCGCGCCAGCAACCACTGCGCCCGCAGCATGAAGCGCCGGAATCTCTATCTGCTCGCACTCTGGCTTCCCTTAATGCTAGTGGTGCTGATCAGCGTAGGCGAAGCTTCACTTGAACATTTTTGGTGGCATTCCATGTCCACCGCCACCGGCTACTTCCTGCTTTCGGGCATGATGGGCGGCATCCAGTATTTGCTCTTCGCCGCCGCCATCACATGGCGCTTCGCAACCATGGACGTAGACTTCCTCACCCGCATTAGCTGGGTCGTGCCGCTCATGTTCTTTCCCATTTGCTTTGTGGGCCTGTTCATCTTTTTCCAGCTCGCTGAAATGCATGCCCACCACGAACAAGCCCTCGCCACCGAGCGCGTCCAGCAGGATATGCTTGCCTTTTGCATCCGCTTGGGCATGTATTCAGTATTGGGAGGCTACGTGTATGTGGGCATCATGCATCTGCTTGCAGGCCTGCTTTCCCGACTAGATCTGCTGGAAGAAGAATAGGGGGCATGCATGAATAAAAAATGGGCGTATTACATTGCGGTCTTGTTCCTGCTGGTGCTGCGCTTCGGTGTGCTGAACACCAACTACGACCAGTTCCTCTCCAACTGGCATTACGACAACGCCGCCGCCTTCATCCAACTGCTTCGCAACAGCCCCACCTACAACGAGTTCATGGGCAACTGGGGCCTGCCGTTTTATGTCGCCTGCGTGCTGGTGTACTGGAGCACCAATGAAGACGATTCCGGCATCCCAATGCAGTTCCTGCTCCTGCCGCTGGCCTACCTGCCATTCAGCATCATCGGCACCATCCTCATGACCGCTGAGTTCCAGCCCCAGACCCTCTGGGTCCATCCGCTCATCATCTTGCCTTTCGGTTACCTGTATGTATCTTTTTGGACCATCTTTATCTGGATCTTCCAAAAAATCCGGCTCCTGAACTAGTCATGCCCTCCCATAGCGAACGGCAGTTCATGCCCTACACCACGCAGCAGCTATTCGACCTCGTCGCCGACGTGGACCGCTACCCCGATTTTTTGCCATGGTGCCGCGCCGCCCGCACGTTTGACCGCCAGCCAGATGCGTTCATGGGCGAGCTTGTTATCGCCTTCGCCCAGATGTCGGAAAGCTACACCTCGCGCGTAAGCCTCGCGCCGCCCGCCGCCCCCGGTGCGCCTGCGGCCATTGACGTCACCATGGTCAAAGGCCCCTTCGAATACCTCACCAACGTATGGCGCTTCACCCCCGCCGAGGGCGGCACGCAAATTGATTTTGCGCTGGACTTTAAGTTCCGCTCTCGCATCCTTGAGAAGCTTATCGGCGGCCTGTTCACCAAGGCGACATTGCGCATGGTCAGCGCCTTCAAGCAGCGCGCCGACGCCCTCTATGGAGCCACCCATGTCTGATGTATTGCTGATCGTTATTTTCATCACCGCGGGCCTCTCGCTCGTGTCCTACATCTATTGCTGGCAAGACATCAAAACCGGCCGCCCCCACATCATCACCCTGCGCCAGATCACCTCCATCATGGACCGTAACCGCCTCACCGCCCTCTACGGCGCGCCTGAGCCGGGCTACTACTACACCCTCGCCCCCGCGCAAGTATCAGCACTCCTCAAACGCTACCGCGCCTACTATTTCACAGAATGCACCGCCGACGCCGTGTGCATGCTGGGCGTCTGGCGCTACATGCAAATCCCCGGCGAGGTCCCCGGCCAAACCCTGTTCCTTGCGCTGGCCATCCTCTGTCAAGGCATAAATATCATATATTCCTTATGGTTGGTTCGCAAATGGCGCGACCAGCTACGCGAAGAGATGGAAAATTCTCAAGATTAATCCCGGCGCTTATTGACAATCCGCCGCTGCTCTGGCATCTGTGCCTGTTCCAAAGCCAGCGCTAATGCGCGGCACATAAGGAGGGGTGGCCGAGTGGTTTAAGGCGCCCGCTTGGAAAGCGTGTGTACGGCAACGTACCGTGGGTTCGAATCCCATCCCCTCCTCCATTTTCCACATAGAGTTAAATACAAAGCCCGCGTCAAAACACCGGGTATCAGCGGTCAGGCGTGTCGGTGTTGATAACAGGCAGGGACTTGCGCTTGCTGAGGCGCTCACGGTAGGACGGGTCTTCCGAGGCGCTGCGGTCCGACTCGGCCAGAAGCTGTGCGCCCTGCTCGAATTTGGCGGCACGGTAGACCGCTTCCGCCTGTGGGCGGTGGGAAGGGTCTTTGACCTTGCTGTAAAGCTGGCGCTTGTGTTCGCCTTCAATGTCGGTGATGGCGTTATGCCATGCCATGCGCGCCGCCTCATGGCCAAACACCCCCGTCACCATAAGCGTAGGAGTAAGCAGCCTGGAAAATACGCCCGAAAGCACCGCAGCGCTCATCATGCAAGCCGACAAAGCGCTGTACGAATCCAAAGCAAATGGCCGCGACCGGATCACGGTATTCGCTACCTGAAATAATACTATCAGTAATGCGGGGGCGGCGGTTCTGCGCCCATATCCGCCACACTCCCGCCCGCATCACGCAAGCCGCGAAAACGTTCGATCAGCGCCGCCACTTGCTGCTTCAGCAAGCTCACTTCTTTTTGCTGCACGTAAAGCTCCTTGCTCAGGTTGGAAATCTCTTCCTCCTGATGCCCCACAATCGTTTGCAGCTTTATGATCATCTCATCCATGGCACTGCTATAGTAACAATCCGCAGTAAAGCCAAGTATATTGTGGATAATTTCTTTAATACGTAGGTTATTCAGTGGGCTTGGGCTTGTCTTCTTCTTTCCAGCTTGCGCCCAGCGACCGGTATAAAAGAATAAGATTCTCCGCAACCTGCTGCTGCGATAAAATCACATCATTATCCGCATCCAAACGGTTGCGCTCCGCGACCAGCAAATCAATTTGCGCGGCAATGCCAGCCTTATATTGCTCGCGGGCGATGTCGGCGGCTTTGGCTTGTTGCGCTGCCACCAGCTGCAGCGATTTGCGGCGGTTAAGTTCGCTAAGATAACCCGACAGGCTGTTTTCCGCTTCTTCCAGCGCCAGCAGGATGGTTTGCTGGTAAACATACAGCGCCTGTTCCTTGCGGGCGTCTGCCGCATCGGCCTGCGAACTAAGCTTGCCAAAATTCAGTAGCGGCAATAGTGCCGTAACCGTCGCGCTCCATGGCGAGGTCACGCCGTAAAGCTGCGAATGCTGCACCCCAAAAAATCCCTGCAACGAAAGCTTAGGATAAAAATCCGCAATCGCTGCCGCGCTCAGCGCCGTGGCCTGCGCCAGCCTGCGCTCTGCCACGCTCACATCCGGCCGCTGTGCAATCACTGCCACAGGCGTTGCAATCACAAGGGCAGGGGGCATGGAAGGAATCATCCGCACTTTATTCAGCACCTCGTCGAGCGTGCCCGGCGCATGCCCCGTCAGCACATTCAGGCGGTTGATAAACGAAACCGACGCAGTCCTGATTTGCGGCAGCCGCGCCATGGTGCCATTAACCTGCGCTTGCGCGCGCACCACATCAAGGTCCGACACCGCGCCTTCGTCGCGCTGCCCCTGCGTAATCTTGAGTGTCTCCTGCTGAATGCGCAAATTTTGCAGCGTAATGGCATATTGCTGCTGGCTGGCCCGCAGGCGCACATAGTTGCGCGCAATTTCCGCTGCCAACACCAGCTGGGTGCGGTCACGGTCAAACGTGGTGGCCTCAAGCCCAGCGCCCGCCGCTTCCAGCCGCGCCCTGTTCGCACCGAACACATCCAGCTCCCACGTGCCGTTAAGCCCGCCTTGCGACAAAGAATCCAGCGTATTGGTTGCCTAAAGACCCACCCGGTTTTTCGCGCGTGCCCGAACCCGTAGCATCAATTTGCGGAAGCAGCGCCGACACGGAAAGATCTTCATTCGCCCGCGCTTCTTTGATACGCGCCTCGGCCACCAGCAAATCATAATTCCCGGTAAAACAACTCTCGATCAGGTTCGAAAGCGTATCGTCGTGGAACCGCCGCCACCAGGGGCTTCCTGTCATGTGCGCCATCGCCAGTTTTTCCGGTGGCGCCACCGCAAGCGTGTGGCCTGCGCTCACCTCTTGGTCGAAAATGCGCCACTCTGCGCTAACGTCGGTGGCGGGCGCGTGGTAGTGTTGCCCCGCACAACCCGCCAGCAGAAAGGTGCAAAGCAATCCGCAAAGGGCCGTCCTCTCGCCCGTCATGCAGCGCTGTTCGCCTGTTTGCTAAGCATATCGCGAATCTGTTGTGCCAGCGTCATGGGGTCGAAGGGCTTGGCAATCACCCCTATAGCGCCCAGCGCCATATATTCGCTCACCTCACTGGCCTGCACTTTCGCCGTCATGAAAATAACAGGCGTTTGGGCGGTTGCAGGTAATTCCCGCAGGCGCTTCAGCGTTTCCGGCCCGTTCATGCCCGGCATCATCACGTCCAGCACAATCACATCCGGCGTGAAATCCTTTATCGCCACCGCTTCCTCGCCCGACGCATATTCGCGCACATTAAACTTGCCGATGGACTGCATCGCCCGCTTGCCCACATTGCGGATGTCGGGTTCGTCCTCGACATAAAGCACGTTTAAAGGACTCATGCGCTTTTCTCCCTTGGCTGTGAATAATTGCCCGCAATCATGTCGCGGATGGTATCGAGCAGCTTTTCTTCCGAGGTCCGCGACTTGGTAAGCGAAGCCGCAACCAGCGCGCTCACCTCCTGCGATACCTCTGCTGCGGTAAATAAAATCACGGGTGTACTTCTGCGCGCCTCGCTCCCCAGCAGCGGCAATAGCTCGGTGCCTTCGCCGTCAGGCAGCCCCACATCCAGCACCACCAGATCGAAATCCTGTGTTTGCAGCAGCAAGCGTGCTTTGTGCAGGGTAGGGGCGCAGGTCACGTCCGCAACCTTGGCCAGTGCCAGCCGCAGAATATCGGCAATGTCGTTATCGTCTTCCACGTGCAAAATGCGTGCGCGGTGTGCAATGCGCAAATTCTGCACCAGCCCCACCAGCCGCTTCACATCAATCGGCTTATGCATCCAGTCCACGATATTGATCGCATCGCCATTAAGCAGGTTTCGCCCTTCTTCCGCCTTTGCCGACACCACAATAATCGGCAAATCGTAAAACGCTGCGTCTGCCCGCAATTCACGGATAAAGTCCACCCCGCTCTTGTCCGGAAGCATCAAATCCAGTGTCATGGCAAGATACGTGTTGGTTTTAAGCAGCGCATGTGCGGTAGCTGCATTGGGCGCAATATCCACCGCAAACCCGGCACGCTCCAGAATGATCTGCAACAAATTCGCAATATCCGCCTCGTCTTCGCACACAAGAATGCGCGCCGCCGCCGACGTAGCCTTCACAGGGGTTACAATGTGCTCCTGCTGCGCTATCGGCAGGGTAAAGTAAAACACAGTGCCTTCGCCCGCTTCGCTTTCAAACCCGATCACACCCTTCATTTCCTCAACGATGGTCTTCACAATGCTAAGACCAAGCCCTGTGCCGCCCTTCTGGCGTGTGTCGGAACTATCGGCCTGCGCAAATTTTTGGAAAACGCGGTGGCGGAATTCATCGGGAATACCGCTGCCATGGTCGCGCACCGCGATCATCATCTGCTCGCCCTGTTCCCGGCAGGAGATGCTGACATTGCTTCCCTGCGGCGAAAATTTGATAGCGTTAGAAAGCAAATTGGTCAGCACCTGCATCAGCCGGTCGCCATCGGCCATCACCTGCGCATTGGCGGTAAACGCGCTTGCCTCTTCATCCATCACCACTTTCACGCCATATTTATCGGCAAATGCCCGGTTTGCATCCATCGCCTGCCGCACCATCGGCATGAGCGTCAAGGGCCGGCATTCAAACACCATCCGCCCGGATTCAATTTTTTCGATATCCAGAATGTCATTAATCAGGCGCACCAGCCGTTCACAATTATTATAGGCGATAGAGAGCAGATCCTTCGTATCCCCGGAAATATTCTCATCTTCGCTACCAAGGATAAGCCCCAGCGACCCGCGAATGGACGTAAGCGGCGTGCGCAGCTCATGGCTCACCGTGGATACGAACTCATTCTTAAGCCGCTCCACCGCCTTGCGGTCGGTAATGTCGCGGCAGCTCACCGCAATGCCTTCCGGTAGCGGCACTACCTGTTCCTGATAGCTGCGCCCGGCAAGTGCACCTTCGCTGATGGTGTATTCCATCTCGCTCGCCTTGCCCGAAATCAGCACCTGCTTATACAGGTTGCTGCCCGCTTCATCCATCGCGCGATTATAAGTCAGCACCTGAGCCAGCGACATGCCCACGGAACTATGTAAACGCATGCCCAGCATCCGTTCGGCGATGGGGTTCATATATTGCAGGCTCAAATCCTGCATATCCTCGTCCGCGCTGCGCTTCGCATGGAAAATGAAAAACGCATCCATCCCCCCTTCGGCTGCGGCGTGGAAATCCGCTTCCTTAGACTTGAGCTGGCGCTCCGTGCGCTGGATACGGGTAAAGTTGCGCGTAATAAGCATAATGGCAATCAAAAGACCGCCATACGTCACAAAGGCTGCCGCAATAATGGACCATGTAAACAAATCTTCCACTTCTTTATCCGTGGCTAACCGTTTATCCAGCAGGTCCTTTTCGCGCACCAGCATTTCCGTAATCAGCACGCGGATATTGTCCATCAAATCCTTGCCTTTGCCTGTGCGCACCAGGGAAATGCCCGCTTCCGGGTTTTTGCGGTAAGTATCAATAGCGGTATTGATGAAAATTATTTCGCTCTGGAAAGCCGACTCCAGCCTTTCCATTGTTGCGCTCTGCTCTGCATTGTCTTTGATAATGCCGCGCAGCTCGATCATGTTATCGGCGATGCTATGGGTATCAACATAGCCCATGGGTTTGCGGGGTTTGCCATCGGAATGGGCCAGTTCATTGCCCATGGCGGCGTAATAGGGCTCAAGGAAATCTTCATTGCCCGAAAGCATGAAGCCCCGCTGCCCGATCTGGGCGTCTTTGATTTTTGCAAAGGGGGTGCGGATGGCATTCAGCACCTCATAAGTGTGCGAAACCCATTGGCGCGAGGCCTCGGCCTTTTGTTTTTGCTGGAAGAAGAATGCACCCTGCAAAATGATCATGAACACGAGCAGCAAAAGCCCGATAGTATACCCTTCCTTATCCAGCGCGCTATCGGCGTCATCGAACAATAAAATGGCGGGCATATTGCGCAGCACCCGCGCCAGCGCGATGCGCTGCTTCACCCCCGGCGGCACCGGGTCGGAGGCATTGCCCGAAAGCATCGTCGCATATCCGCGCGGCAACAGGTTCACCACCGCATCCAACCCCAGCTCCTCGCCCATATGCTTGGAAATGGCGATAATTTCTTCTTCGCTTTTAAACCCCGTCATATTTTCAAGGATCGTGCCCTTGAAAATGGTTGCCTGCTGCGGCAAATACCCCACATGCGAATGCAGCTCCGCCATGCTGCGTGTCGCCGGGTTCATATCATCCAGCCACACTTTACCCGCTTGCGGCGCAAGGGCGCCCGCAATGAGTTGCAGCAGCGTGGACTTGCCAGCGCCCTTATCGCCACTAATGGCAATCACCTCGCCCGGCTCCGCCTCCAGCGACACGGAAGTAAAAACCGGATCAGCGCCCTCATACCCGAACACCACCTCGCGCAGGCTTACACGCCCTTGGGGAATGGCGATCTTGCTGGTGTCGCGCGCATGCGCTGGAAGTGCAAAAATAGATTCAGCATGCGCCCGCGCCACGGTAAAATCCTGAAGCCGCAACCATGTGCCCATCACCCGCTGCACGGGCTGCAGGCAGCGCCCTGCAAGCAGCGTGCAGGCCGAAAGGCTGCCCATGCTCAAATAGCCGTGCAGCACCAATACACATCCCACTGTAACCGTAATAATCTGCGACAACTGGTTAAAGGCGGCGCTGATGGTCGCCGCCACGCCGCTGGCTACCGCAACCCGGTAGCTCGCCTGCGTCACATCGTCCTGCCGTTCTTCAAAGCGGCGCAGAAGCTGCATCTCCATTGCCAGCCCCTTAACCGTATGCATGCCGCTAAGCACAGAAATAATGTAGCTCGTCTTGCGGTTATCACTCACCCCCCGCGCTTCGAGCGTAGACTTTAGCAGCGTGCCCGCATGGCGCGCCGTCATGCCGAATAGCCCCAGCATTATCAGCGGCACAACCACCAGCCACCCGCCGATATACGCAATCAAAACCAAAAAAATCAGCGCAAACGGCACATCAATCAGCGCGGTCAGCGCCTGCCCGCTGTAAAATTCGCGCAACCGCCCCAGCGCGCTCACATTTTGTAAATGCATCCCCGTGCTGCTTGCGTCGAACGCCTTCATGTCCACCTGCACAAACCGCTCCATCGCCGCGCAACTGCCCGCATGTTCGTTCGAAGCCGCCGTCCACCCCATGAGCCATGCCCGCGCCATGCGCAGCAAAGCGTCCAGCATCAGTGCCGCCGTCACCCCGATAATCAGCATGGTCAATGTGCCAAACGCCTGGTGCGGAATAATGCGGTCATACACCTGCAGCATCATGATCGGAACCGCAAGCGACAGCAGGTTTAGCATCAGCGCAATCCACAGCTGCCACGCCGCCGAAAGCTTGAACGCCTTTTGCTGCCATGCCTCCGGCAGCGGCAGGCTAGGGCTAAGCCAGTCGAAGCGCGCGCGTAATGCCGAAAAACCAGAAGACATACAAAAGCCGCAATGCATTAATAGAAATATCCACCCTGCATCCTATGCAAAAAATATTAACAATAGGTTGCAGTATTTATGATAAATACAATCAATGATTGTGGTTGTGAAAGGCTAATATGTTAAATTAACTAGGAAAAGCATGGTCATAATCAATATGAACCGTAAAGTCCTGATGCGCGCTGGCCGCATCTCCGTTGCTTTCAAAACTATAGGCCGTGCAGTCAAATGCATATCGCCATGAAACGCCGCCGGCGGGGTAATGCACAGCGCCGCTAACTGGTTTGCGCTCAGCGTCCATGTGCCATCGCCATTATTCAACCCCGAAGAAAGCAATGCCCCTGACGGCATACCGCTAATCACCACACTCAAATGCTCCGATCCGTCCGTGTCGTTCAGCGACGAAGAAATGGAAAGCGCCACCGGCGTGTTCACATGGTCCGTCACATCCGCCGCCGAAATATTTGGCGTAGTGGCCGCACCTTCGATATGCAGCGCAAAGCTGGAGCTGGTGCTTGCCGTCACCCCGTTCGCGCCCTCGCGCGAGGTGGCCGTATACGAAATCGTCGCGTCCCCGCTCCAGTACGGCGGCGGCGTAAGCGTAAGATTCGCAAGATCAGCCTGCGTAAGGGTCCATGTGCCGTCGTTATTATACGTACCGGCTGAAAGCACGCTCCCTGCCGGTAGCCCACCTATAACCACCAGCGTAGAAGCCCCGCTGGCCGTATCGGCAACAAGCCCTATGGTAAGCCCTATGGCATGGTTTTCCGTGCCGCTGAAGGGTGTAAGCGAAAGCTGTGGTGTGGTAAGCGTATGGGCAGGTGGCCCAGTATTCCCACCAGTATTTCCCCCAGTATTCCCACCAGTATTCCCACCCGTATTCCCCCCGGAGTTTCCGCCGCTATTATTTGTGCCGCCACCACTGCCGCCCGTATTGCCACCAGAGTTACCACCAGAATTACCGCCACTTGTATTAGCATCATCGGAAACATTTTCTTCGCCTTCGCGCTTGCGGCGTGTAGCGGTATCTTCAGGAAGCGTCACCGCATCGCCATCATCGGGAAGGTAAAGCGAAGGATCATCGGGAAGATTTTCCTGCGTGGGCGTAAGTGGCGCAAAATGTTCCGGCGCCACAGCCGCAACTGTATTGCCACCACCTTCGCTTGCGGTTGCGCCGCTTGCTTCGGGCACAGGCAGGGCAGGGGGCTTGCCTTGTATGGCCTCGCCTTCCTCCGGCGTGGGCGTAGCGCCAAGGCCTGCGCGCACCATATGCACCAGCGACTGCCAACGCGCCGCCACTGCTTCGCTAAATCCCGCCATGGCCGTCACAGGCTGCAGCGGATGCAGCGGCGTGCGGCTCACCACAAGGCCACCAAGCAAGCGGCTGCGCTCCTGGTATTCGCCGGTGGTGTCATAGGCTTGGTGCAGGCGCGCATCCAGGTTTACCGCCTGCACCGGGTCGGGCAGATACAGCAAATCTTCTTTGGGCGCGGGCGTATTATGCTTATGTGCCGGGGGGGGTAGGGCTCGACATACATCAAACAGGTTGTTAAAAGAAATACAACCTATGATACTAAACCCAAGGTCTTAATTTGCGTTTAACATTCCGCCCGTGAAGCGTCCCAAAATAGACCACTATTTAGCTGAATATAAACGAAATAGCATAAATTAATTTTTAATATATACAGGTATATAAAGGGATAGCAGCACAAAAGAGAAAAAATATGGAACATATACTTCTGGTTGAAGACGAGCCAACGAACCGCGCCATTCTTGCCACGCATTTGCGCCAGGCCGGCTACACGGTGGACGAAGCGTTCGACGGTCAGGCCGCGCTGGAAATGCTCACCGCTAACACGCAATACGCAATCGTCGTCACCGACCGCCGTATGCCGCGCATGGACGGGTTGCAGCTTTTCGCCAACATGAAAATGCACAAAGCCCTCGACCAGATTCCCGTTATCATGCAAACCGCCGCCACCGCTCCCGAAGAAGTGGTGGAAGGCATCAAGGCCGGGGTTTATTACTATCTCGCCAAACCCTATCAGGAAGAAACGCTGCTCACGCTTGTGAAGGCCGCCATCCGCGAACGTCGCAAAAACGAAGTGTTCGAAAGCCGTTTCCAGCGCCAGCGCGAAGCGCTCGGCAAAGTCGTCAAAGGCGAGTTTGAAATCAGCACACCCGAAGAAGCGCAAAATATTTCCTTCCTGCTGGGGGGGCTTTTCCCACGGCCCGAACTGGCGGTCACGGGCCTGTTTGAATTGCTGTTAAACGCTGTTGAGCATGGCAATCTCGGTATCGGTCTGGAAGGTAAAGCCAAGCTGCTCGCCAGCTCCCAATGGGAAGAAACCATTCACCGCCGTCTCACGCGCCCTGAAAATAACGACAAAAAAGTAACCATACAATTCACCCAGGCCGCCGACCGGCTTGAAGTGCTCATCACTGACCAGGGTCCCGGCTTTGACTGGCGGCCCTTCCTTGAAATCGAGCCATCGCGCGCAACTCAGGCCAATGGCCGCGGCATCGCCAAGGCAAACCTGCTAAGCTTCGACCGCCTTACCTATCTGGGTAAGGGCAATCAGGTACAGGTCGTAACCCGGTTAGCGGCTTAGCGCAGCCCCCCAGCTGTCATGGGCGCATCACAAGCAACCACTTTGCAACCTTAGTGAAGCTGCGCCTTTATGGCAAAAAATGCCATTTTTTCATTATTAAAATCAATGCGTTAAAAAACAAACACACCAATAATATTTGCTTAACGCCCCCCGTGCTATAATGACCAGTCACATACAGCAAAATGCAGGACCCTATGATAGACCCGCCCAATAACCGCTCCAACGACCGTTACCGCAAAGGCCCCAACGACCGCCTGCGTAACGAGCGCAAGACTGAGCCAAGCCAGCGCTTCATTACCATCGAGCCATGGCAAAAAGAAGAATTCATGGCCGCCCTTGCAAGCACCATGCACCATTGGGGCTTAGAGCTGGACCGCCACATTATTATAGGGGATGCGCCCATTAAAGAAGCCAAAGACGGCAGCGAAGGCGAAAAGGAATTCATCAAAATCACCTTCACCGCCCAATGCGGAGATAAGCGCGCAGGCGTCGTCGAAATCCACGATGTGCTGGACACCTACGACTCCCGCCCCCGCGGTTTCGACCCGTTATCCACCTAAAGCAAAACTGCTGCAATGCGGCAAAGCAATTACCTTTTACATTTCATTCCCGGATTGGCATAGTACCCCAAAGCAATACAACCTCTTGAAGGAACGGCATGAAAGCAGTCATATTAGCAGGTGGGTTCGGTACGCGCCTCAGCGAAGAAACAGACGCCATGCCCAAGCCGATGATCCATATCGGCGAGCGCCCGCTGCTGTGGCACATCATGAAAATCTATTCCCACTACGGCATCAACGATTTCATCATCTGCCTCGGCTACAAAGGCGACCAGATCAAGGAATATTTCGCCAACTATTACCGCCACACCTCCGACGTCACCTTCGATTTGCGCACCAACGAAGAAGTCGTCCACACCATCAACGCCGAGCCGTGGCGCGTAACGCTCGCTGAAACCGGCCTGAACAGCATGACTGGCGGCCGCATCCAGAAAATCCTGCCCTATTTAAATCCCAATGAAGATTTCTGCCTCACCTATGGCGACGGCCTCGCCGACATAGATATCGGCGCGCTCATTGCCTTTCACAAAAAACATGGCAAGCTTGCAACCGTCACCGCCGCCCAGCCCATTGGCCGTTTCGGCATGCTCGAAATGGAGGCAAACGGCAAGGTCAATGGCTTCATCGAAAAACCCAAAGGCGACGGCAGCTTCATCAGCGGCGGCTTTTTCGTGCTGTCCCCCAAAGTGATGGACTACATAGACGGCCCCGAAACCGTCTGGGAAAAAGAACCGATGGAGCGCCTCACCAAGCAAGGCGAAATGATGGCCTACACCCATCCCGGCTTCTGGCAACCTATGGACACTTTGCGCGACAAGCGTTACCTCGAAGGCCTCTGGCAGCAAGGCGACGCCCCATGGAAAATATGGAATGAGTGACACCCTAGCCAGTTTCTATCGCGGCAAAAATATTTTCATCACCGGCCACACCGGTTTCAAAGGCGCATGGCTCACCCAATGGCTCACCGCCATGGGCGCAAACGTGACCGGCTATGCGCTGGCCCCCGACGCCACCAGCCTGCACAATCTTCTGGCCGCCGATAAAACCTGCCGCTCCATCATCGGCGACTTAAGCGATTATGCTGCACTTAAGAATGCGCTCACCCAAAGCAAAGCCGACATCGTTTTTCACATGGCGGCTCAGGCCCTGGTGCGTGATTCCTACGCCGATCCCGTTGGCACTTTTCGCAGCAACGCCACCGGAACCGTTCATCTGCTCGAAGCCGTGCGCGAAAGCGAAAGCGTGCAAACCGTGATCAACATCACCTCCGACAAATGCTACCGCAATGACGCAGGCCACAAACCCTTCACCGAATCCGATCCCCTCGGCGGCCACGACCCGTATGCCGCCAGCAAAGCCGTAAGCGAAATCATCACCGCCTCCTACCGCCAGTCATTTCTGGCAGCGCGCGGGGTAGGGGTGGCCACCGCCCGCGCCGGTAACGTCATCGGCGGCGGCGACTTCGCCCGCGACCGCATCATCCCCGACCTGTTTCTCGCAGCGCGCGCACATATGTCTGCCGAACTCCGCAACCCTAGCGCCACCCGCCCATGGCAGCACGTCCTCGATGCCCTCCACGGGTATCTCCTGCTCGCCAAATCCCTCTGGGAGCACAAAGACGCTTACGCCAAAGCCTATAATTTCGGCCCCACCGGCGCAGGCCTAAGCGTGCAGCAGCTCACCGAATCTTTTCTAAGCGTGTTAGGGCAGGGGCAGTACCACATCGCCCCCCACGCTGCAAAACTCCACGAAGCGCCCACCCTCGCGCTCGACGCAACCCTTGCCCGCAGCGAGCTGGGCTGGCAGCCGGCCTTTACCATGCAAGAAACAATTACAAATACCGCGCAATGGTATAAACAATATCTGCAAGAGCCGCAAAATATCCAAGCGGCCACATACGAAGAGCTAAAGGTCTACAGGGGAAAGCACTAACATGAGCGCACAAACCAAAAAGGAAGATTTCCTTTATGTGCCCTACGGCACCACCGTGCATGGGCCTGAAGAAGAAGAGGCGGTGCTGCGCGTGCTGCGCACCTCCACTCAGATGGGAACCCATGTCCGCCAGATGGAATCGCGCATTGCCGAACTCTTCGCCAAGAAGCACGGCATCATGGTCAACTCCGGCTCCTCCGCCCTGTTCCTCGCCGTCGAAATTTTGAACCTCCCCAAAGGCAGCGAAGTCATCACCCCTGCGCTCACCTTCGCCACTACCGTCTCCTGCCTTGTCAAAAACGGCCTCGTGCCGAGCTTCGTGGATTGCGAAGCCGAAACCTACTGCATTGACGCCTCAAAGGTGGAAGCCGCCATCACCCCCAACACAAGCGCCATGTGCATCCCCAACCTGCTGGGCAACCTCCCCGACTGGGAAACGCTCTGGGCGCTGGCCAAAAAATATAACCTCAAAATTATCGAAGATTCCGCCGACACGCTGGGCGCAAAATTCCACGGCAAAAGCAGCGGCAGCCGCTCCGACATCAGCATCACCAGCTTTTATGGCTCCCACGTCATCAACTGCGCAGGCAACGGCGGCATTCTCTGCGTGAACGACGACGAGCTGGCCGACCGCGCCCGGCTCCTGCGCTCATGGGGCCGCAGCTCCTCCTTGTTTATCGAATCCGAAGCCATCGAAAACCGCTTTGATGTCGTCATTGACGGCATTCCCTACGATAAAAAATTCGTCTTCTCCGCCATTGGCTATAATCTTGAGCCATCGGAAATGGGCGCAGCCTTCGGCCTCATCCAGCTCGACAAGCTCACAGCCAACATCGCACTGCGCCAGAAAAACTTTCAGGCGCAGTGCGAGTTTTTCGCTGGCTACAGCCAGTTTTTCCAGCTCCCCCGCCAGTGCGAAAACACCCACACCGGCTGGCTGGCATTCCCGCTTCTGGTGCGCGAAACCGCTCCCTTCACCCGCCGCGACATGCAAATATTCCTGGAGCGCCGCAACATCCAGACCCGCGTTGTCTTCACGGGAAACATCCTGCGCCAGCCCGGCTTCAAAGACATCGCCTGCCGTGGCAGCGTCAATGATTTCACTTGCGCCGACCGCGTCATGCGCGAGGGCATTTTACTGGGTTGCCACCACGGCCTCACCCCCGCCATGTTCGCCCACCTCCATGAAAGCGTGGCGCTGTTCTTACAACCCTACCTATGAAAATCGCAATCGTAGGAGCCACCAGCCAGCTCGCGCAAGACTTCATCCGCCAGTCGCAGGGCCTCCACAGCTTCGCGCTCTACGCCCGAAACCCCGGCGCCGTCACCGGCTGGGCCACCCGCGAAAACCTGACCCATGTTGACGTTTCCGCCCCCCTCGAAGCCTACGGCGAACACGCCCACGACGCCGTCGTCCACTTCATCGGCGCGGGCGATCCCGCACGCATCGCCAAAGAAGCCGAATCCATTGCCCAGGCCAGCGACCACTATGACAACCTCATCGTGCAGCACCTGCAAGAAAATCCCACCCGCCGCTATGTGTTCCTAAGCAGCGGTGTGGTCTATGGCAGCGAATTCTCCGCGCCCGCAACACCGGAAACTCCCGCGCTCTTAAGCGGCGGCGATGCCTACACCGACGCCAAGCGCCGCACCGAAGCCCGCCATCGCGCGCTTGCGCACCTGCCCATCACCGACCTGCGCCCGTTCAATTACGTAAGCCGCCACATGAACCTCTCCGCCCGCTACCTCATCACCGACATGGCCCGAAGCCTCACCAGCGGCGAGTCCTTAAGCGTAATGCCCGGCTCCATGCACCGCGACTATCTTCACCCCGCCGACTGGTTTCAGCTCCTGAATGCCGTATTGAACGCACCTGCCGTCAACACCGCGCTCGATGCTTACAGCCTCGCCCCCATCGAAAAATTCGCCCTGCTCGACGCCATGCAGCAAGCCTTCGGCCTGCGTTATCACATCAACCAGTCGCAGCCCGACGCCACCATCACCGGCGCAAAAACCCACTATTACAGCCGCAACCATGCCGCCGCAAAACTGGGCTATGTGCCGCGCTACAGCGCCCAGAACGCAGTTATGGAAGAAATCCGCGCCCTGCGCCCATAATCTCTTTGAAAAAGCAGTAACTTCCTAATATATTTGGCCAGCCGCAAAATGGGAGCAGCGCATGAGCCAACGTAAAATGATCAGCATCGTCACTCCCTGCTTCAACGAAGAGGGCAACGTCGAAGAGCTAACCAGCCGCATTGCAGCCGTCATGGCCACCCAGCCCTACGATTACGAACACATCTTCATTGATAACTGCTCCATTGATAACACGGTGATGAAAATCCGCGCCCTCGCCAGCGCCGACAAACATGTCAAACTCATCTGCAATGTCCGCAATTTCGGCCAGATCCGCTCACCCTATCACGGCATCTTGCAGGCATCGGGCGACGCCTGCATCCTTATCGCCGCCGACCTGCAGGACCCCCCGGAACTCTTCCCCGAATTTTTCAAACTCTGGGAAGATGGTTTCAAAACCGTGCTTGCCGTAAAGCCCAGCAGCCATGAAAACAAACTCATGTTTGCGCTGCGCAAACTCTATTACCGCATCGTCACCCGCATCTCCGACGTGCCGCTGGTGCCAAACGCAACCGGCGCAGGCTTGTTTGACCGCGTCGTTCTCGAAGTCCTGCGCGAGGTGCACGACCCGTATCCGTATTTCCGCGGCCTCGTCTGCGAAATCGGCTTTCCCATCGCCACCGTCCCCTTTGTGCAGCCCCGCCGCACCCGTGGCGTCACCAAAAATAACTTCTTCACCCTCTACGATTTCGCAATGCTCGGCATCATAAGCCACTCAAAGCTTCCTTTGCGCCTCATGACCATCGGCGGTTTCGTCATGTCCTTGCTGAGCCTCATGGTTGCCTTCGGCTTCCTCATCGCCAAGCTGGTAAACTGGGATTCGTTCGTTCTCGGCATGGCCCCCATCCTGATCGGCATGTTCTTCCTCGCCGCCATCCAGATGTTTTTCATCGGTATCCTCGGCGAATATATCGGCATGATTTATACGCAGGTGAAAAAAGTGCCCCTCGTGGTGGAATCCGAGCGCGTAAACTTCACCGAAAAGCCCTAAGGCCCAAAATCCTAAGGTAAACTCATGTGGCGGTAATACACGTCGTACGCGCAATCGGCGACGGACGCGCCTTTGCAATTATCCACTTTCTCCACCAGCGTGTACGGCTTCCAGTTCTCCGCGAATTTTTCGTTCTTCTGGAAATAGGCTAACATATCCAACCCCGGCGGCATGCGGCGCTGGTAGAGGCTGCGGTCAATAATCACCACCTCCGGCTCCAGCTTCACCAAATCATCGGCGAAGGTTTCGCTAAGCCACGTCCGTATTTTCTGCGCAACTTCCGGGTGCGTGCCTTCTGCTTCCAGCCCCACCAGCCCCGGCAGCGGCCACAAGAAATCGAAATGGCTGGCATTGACGCGCCGCGCATCTTTCTTGGTCAGGTTCACGGTAAAATAATTGGTGGAAATCAGCATGAATTTGGGCCGCTGCGCCAAATGCTGGTTCAGCGCTTCTTCCGTCGCCGGGTTCATATCGAAAATGGAAAGCGGGTGCCCCCACGCCATCATCGTCTGCAAATCCCAGACAGCGGACTGGCGCGCAGGCGCATAAAACATCGTATACCCCGCCCACCACTGCATGCCGCACACGCTCACCCCGATAATGGCCGCCGCCAGCTGTGAAGTGAACCCCCCGCGCAGGCAATACGCAATAAACGTAGCCCCCATGGCAATCGCAAGGAAGCACGACTGCGACATAAACGGATACTGGCTATACCACCACCCCGCGTTCTGCACATACGACACCACCGACGCCGCCAGCAGCACCAGCATATACCCCATCCATGGCTGCCAGCCCTTCGGCAGCACGCGCATCACCGCAACCAGCGGCAATCCCACCACCCCATATTGCTCTAAAAAATAATGCAGGATCGTATTGAGCTTGCTTGGCCACGACCACCCCATGATGGCATACACATACCACCCCACCGGCAGCACCACGAAAATATATCCGGGGAAAAAGCACAGCATCACGGCTAAGTATGAAGCCCCAAACCCGCACACCATCGCGTGCTCGGCGCGCCACACCACCGCCTTCACCGCCTTGTGCTGCCACAGCGCATACGCGGTCGTGACCACATAGAAAATATAAAAATACGGCTTAATCGCAAAACCCACCGCCGCCATGCCGCCCGCCAGAATCCGCCACCGCCGCGGCACCTCGCGCAAGCGGGGCAGGGGCGCAAGCAGCGCAATCCACGGCGTAATCAGCACCATCATCGTATGTTCGCGGTCGGCAAAAACCTGGCTGATAAACGACGTGCCCAGCAGCGACACCGCAATCGCACTAAGCCCGACCAACCGCGCCTCAAGGCTTAAGAGCGTGCATTGCCAGATCTTTGAAACGCAAAACAGCGCAAGGCAGAGCAGCGCAAAGCTGCAACTATAAAGCGCCGTAGAAAGCTCGACGTCTAATAGTGGCGCAAGCTTTAGCGGTGCAATCAGCAGCATGCTGAACAAGGGCGGGTTGATGTCGTAAAAATCCTTGAACATCTCCTGCCCCTGCAAGATCAGTTCCGTGTAGTGAAACAGCATAATGTGATCGTTATTAAGCCCGATCTGCAAATGCGCCCACATGGACCACGCGCACATCCACCCCGCAAGCACCAGCCATGTGCAGGTAAGCCCCCACCGTAAACCCGGACTCTCTAACCAATCACGCTTCAAACCATGCTCATTTCTTT
>JAYULW010000052.1:0-17319 GCA_043763155.1 Alphaproteobacteria bacterium
TTGTAGAATGGTTAAACATTCCTGACGAAAACACGTCAGGTTTGGGGAGCGCGGCGGGAAAGCCATGTCGCAAAACTAAACTTTCCCGTCGCACCTACGCTCAGACACCATGCCTCAGCGTATTCGATACCGTGATGCACTCGCAGCGCAGTTATTGCTTCTTCAAGCTGGTGAGGGTGTAATCATCCTTACCTACTGGTTTCAGTGCGAATGACACCGCATCGCCTTCCTTGAAGCTGGAAAGATCAACGCCGCTATCCGCCGTGAACGTCATGGTCATGGTCGGCCAGCCGAGCGATTTAATGGGGTCATGTTTCAGCTTAACGGTATGCTTTGCAGCATCCACGCTAATGACTTTGCCCGTGCCTTCTGGCATGGTGGTTGATGCAGCTGCGTGATCGCCAGCGGCAGGTTTCACTCCCATATCGTGATGGCTCACCTTTTTGGTTTCACCCGGCTTTGAGGCTGTGCCTACGATCAGCGTGCCTTTCATGCCGAGCGCTTCATGTGGGTGGCAATGGAACTGGTAGCTGCCGGGGACGTTGAAAGTGTAGGTGAATTTCTCACCTTTCTTTTCCATCGTCGGACTCATAATCATTTCGTCAACGGCCTTCGGCACCACGTTGAACATTACATCGTGCGAATCATCCTGCGCGTTTTCAAACGTCACCGTATCGCCCGGTTGAATAGTGAGCGTTTTGGGCGAAAAATAATATTTTCCGTCCTCGCTGGTGACTTCTTTAATAGTGTATTCCTTCGCCAAAGCGGGCGTAGCGGCCAGCATAAGCGCGGTGGTAAGCAATAGTTTCTTCATTGGATTCTCCTTTAGTGGTTAAAATTAAAACATGAGGCGTAGGCCGATAGCGCCGACTAACTCATCCTTGTCCTCGCCATCGTTTTTAGCGATAGACGCGGTTTCACCGAATTTCCGGCCATAATGGAGATCCACATAAGGCGCGAATTTCTTGGTGATTTCGTAACGGGTTTGAAGCCCAATTTTGCCATCCGATATGCCAGCGCCAATATCCTGCTCCGGCACGTCCTGCGCGGAGAGGTTGATTTCGGCATAGGGTTGCAAAATGAGTTTTTGCGTAATGAGGAAATCGTTTTCCTCACGCAGCCGCGCTGTCACATCACCATGCTGGCTTACAAACAGGTGTGCTTCGGTTTCAAAATTATACTGCGCTAGACCCGTAAAACCGGCCACGAAATAGGCATTGCCGCGTGGTTCGAAATCGTAGCGAATACCGGCCTGAGCATCCCAAAACGTATCGATGTTGCGGCTATACATCGCCCACACTTCGGCTTGCTCCAGCTTGCCATCGTTGTGTTCGCCTTCCGATTTAATCCATAGCTTGTTTTCATCGGTGCCAATCCAACCGTCTAAATCCCAGCTGGATATGCTGTTGCCACGATTCACGCCGATATCGGTTTCCAGCCGGAACATGTGGAAAATACCACCGCCATGTTCATGCTGCATTTCCTCCGGGGTCATTGCGCCCATGTCTTCCGCAAATGCGGGCATTGCCAGCGTGAGCGAGAGGCACGAAGCCATGAGCAAGGTTTTAATGTGCATGGTGGCCTCCGTTGGCTTGGGTTTTTGCCGGAGGTGGCACATCGGCGGGGTCAAGCTTGGCGACCACCACCTTGTTCATCATGCCCGACATCATGTGATAGAGCAGATGGCAGTGGAACGCCCATTCACCCACTTCATCGGCGGTAAGCAGTACGGAATATGAGCCTCCGGGCGGCACAATGACAGTGTGCTTATTCGGCAGCTTGGCGGCGGGCTGGCCGTTTTCCAGTTGCACGAACATGCCATGCAGGTGCATCGGGTGCGCCATCATGGTTTCGTTGGTGAATTTCAGCCGTACACGTTCGCCGTAACGTAAGCGCAGTGGTTCGGCATCGGAAAATTTCTTGCCGTTGATCGTCCAAATAAAGCGCTCCATATTGCCGCCCAGCTTCACATCGATGGTGCGTTCCGGCGGGCGCGTATCCTTCTGAATGCCCGCATAGCGCAGATCGGCGTAGGAAAGCGCCTTATCACCCTCCGGCGTTCCGGCCTTCGCCCAGCCGCTAATCATATCGGCGGGGGTCATTTCCATATCCGGGTCGTCCTTCATCATTTGCTCCATGTCCATATCGGCCATCGTGAGCAAAGCGCGTGCGCGGGGTTTTGGGATTTCCCCGCGTTGGCCTTCGCTGGTGGCAAGTGTGCCGATGGCAAAGCCGCTGCGGTCAATTGATTCGGCGGCGATGGTATAAGCTTGATCGTCCTTCGGCGTGACAATCACATCGTAGGTTTCAGCGGGTGCGAAGCGGAATTCATCCACTGTCACCGGCTCAACACTCTGCCCGTCCGATTGCACTACGCTCATTTTAAGGCCCGGAATCCGCACATCGAAAAACGACATGGCCGAAGCATTGATGAAACGTAAGCGCACACGCTCACCGGGCTTGAATAGGCCCGTCCAGTTGCCATCCGGCGATTTGCCATTAAGCAGGAACGTATAGCCGGTCACGTCCGACATATCCGTGCGGGCCATCCGCATTGCGCCCCAGTCTTTCGAGGTTTTCCATGTTTTTTCCCAGCCATCAGTTTTCACATCATGGAAAAAATCGCCCAGTGTGCGGCGGGCATTGGCATAATAATCCGATGCCATTTTAAGGTTGCTCATCACCGTATCGCCATCCTCAGTAATGAAATCCGACACCACCACAACGTAATCACGATCAGCCTGGATGGGGTCTTTGCCCTTGGGTGAAAAAATCAGCGAACCATATAGCCCGTCCTGTTCCTGCGCTCCGCTATGGGCGTGATACCAGTAAGTGCCGGTTTGCTTGATCGGAAAACGGTAGGTGAAGGTTTCACCGGGCATGATGCCTTGGAAGCCGTTGAAGGTCGGCACACCATCCATCGCGCCGGGGATAATCAGCCCGTGCCAGTGAATGGAGCTTGCCACGTCCATTTTATTCGTAACGTGAATCACCGCTTCATCGCCTTCGGTAAAACGAAGTGTGGGCGCTGGTATGCTGCCATTAACGGTGACTTTTTCAATCGGGGTGCCGGCGATGTTCACGGGCAAACGCTCGATGGTCAAATTATATTCGGTGGTTTTGGCGTATGCCGGTGCGGAGATAACCCCTACCATGAGCAGCGCCACCATCCCTAGATGATGTAATCGCATAACTAATCCTTAATTGCGTTGAAATACCGCCATGCGCGAAAGGCGCACGGGTGGCGTAAACAGCTATAGGATTAGGCTCGGGGAGGACGTTTTAAGCCTTCAAGAAAGGCAGATTCGACAAACTGATTGTCAAACGCGAAAACAAGGCTGCTGGATGAAACAGCAAATAGCGAGTTATTACTATTACCTAGATATTGAGAAAGGCTATGGCAATTGCCACCAACACATTTGCACATGCCTTTATCGCAGCACTTGCCAGAATGGTCTTTATCGTTCTGGGCGGTTTTTTGAGAATCGGCTTTTGCTTCACCGTGGCCGTGGCAATCATGGCCTTTAGCTGTTTCGGTTTTGCTGGCTTGGGTAGCTTTCTTACCGTCATGAGGCATAGCATGTGATATGGATGGCGCCATCGTCGTCGTGATGACGAGTGCCAAAATCATACAGATGCTAATTAGATTTCTCATGGCAAAAATTATACCGTTATTTTACTATATTACAAGATTTTGTCACCCGAACCGCTATGTGCTGCCCCAGCGCTTTGCGATGCTACACCTTGGAGTATAGTACAAGGTCAAGCTGACTTTATATTTTAAATTTGCTTGGTATCCTATCAACAAGATAGGCCTTATTAATTGCGGAGACGTGATTAAGTTTAAATTTTAATACCGAGGATAAGCTTGCAACAAGGTCGTTGCCTTCCGAAGGCAAAGGTCAGACGTTCGAACCGTCTCGGATACGTCATACTCTTCAATGGCTTGACCACTTCAAGTGACTGTGCAGAATATAGCCCGTAAGCACCACGTAAGCACGAGGTGTCTATCCTAACACTAAGTTAAATTATATCCCATTCACGTCGGCGGGCCTCATGATCTCGCTCAGCTCGGCGCTGCTCCCAAGCCATTGATTTTTCCAGTTCGCCAATTTGATGCTGCGCAAATGCCTTAACTCTTTCGCGCGGGTCATTTAGCCAAGGTTCAAGTTTAGCTTTCTGGGTAGCATGCGCTTCGACATAACCGAATTCCCCGCGAAGTACGCCCGTTACCTGAAGTACTAAAGCAATGGATTTTAGTAAATCGTTACCTTCATCGAGTTTCGCAACAATATTCATGCAAAGGGAATACATGCGTTCGCTCCCTTCGTATGCGTGCAATGAGGCAATGACAAACTTTAAATCATCTTCATTGCCTTCACGGACAATAGTTTCAAATGCTGTCAGAAGCTCATCTGAAAGGCCGGGGAATACAAGGCCGATCAAACGCCCGCCGCCAAATTGATAAAAAAGTGGCTCGCGACTGTACCAACGATTAGCGGCATCAAGCAGTTGTCGCGCATGAGCTGCAAGCATACCGCGCAAAAAGTGAAGGTGATATGGAGTACAATAGCGCGTCCTCGCTTCTTAGTGCGTTCATCGAGAGCAGTCTTTCCTTGCGCGACATCGCGCATGAAGCGATAAATATCAGACACCGCTAGATCGCGCACTTTGCGATGTCCAAGCAAAGGAATGATATGTCGTTTAATGCGGCTTTTATCTTCATACATGCTCGATAGCTTTTTCGGCTGACCGCGCTTTCCCAAAATCAATCCCTTTTCCCATGCGCCGATATACTGCTCGCAAAGCTGCTTTACCGTCATAGCCTTGAGCTGCTCGGTTCGCGCTTCTACAGGGTCAAAGCCTTTGACAACATCAGCCAGCTTTTCTCTCGCAAGGCGACGAGCCTCATCTGGCGTAAGCACGCCGAACCTGCCAATGGTTAAACGGCGGCTATTACCGCTGGCGTTGCGATATTGTACGAAGAATGATTTAACGCCGCTTGGCATCACGCGCAGGCCATAACCCGGCAAATCATCATCCCAAAAGTAAAGTTCTTTGCTTGAAGGTTCTATCGATTCGATATGTTTAATTGTGAGTTTCATAGCTATCTCCCGTAAGCACCACGTAAGCACGAGGTGGTTATTTCGAGTAATTCCGGTAAAACCACCGTAATCATCGAAATGAGTGTTTACTAAACACTTTCTGTGGGTTAGCTATTGTGAGTAAGCATCGGTAAGAAGATAGAATAAGACCTGAACCTACCTCCGAAGGCAAAGGTCGCACGTTCGAATCGTGTCGGGTCCGCCAATTATCCCCTGTTATTTTTAATGTTTTGGCCCTTCCCTTGGTTGGGTGGGGGTGAAAAATATTGTTTATCAGATGGATGTGTTTTGGTGGGGTGGGAAAGGTTAAGGCTATTTAAAGTATTAATGGCGATAATGGGGCATTGCATATTTGGGGAGCGCTACAGCCATGGCCATACGTAAATCAACGGGCGGGAGTGAGGGCAAGCACCGCATTGAGATGACGTATGACGCGGACGGGCTGGCGCTGGTGGCGGGCAAGGCGGGGGATGTTGTTGATATCCGCTATGCGCTGGGCAGTATGCGCGAGGAGAATGATTTTTTCCAGGACCAGCAGCGGCAGTATTTCCGGGGCAAGATTGACGGGATGGACGATAGCGGCGCATCTACCGAGTTTGCGGGCGTGCTGAAGGCGCCGATTGACCCGTTCCGCGATGCGCAAGGGGGTGCGCGTGATAAGGTGCAGGCAGCTAATGAGCTGATCGAGGACGCGCATGCGCTGGTGGATGGCGGCTATATGGTGGGGACGGTGCGCAAGCAGGCAACGCTTGGGGCGGCCTATAAGGCGGTGCTGGCGCAAGGGGTGGACCCGGAGGCGCTGCGGCCCAAGGTGGAGGGATTCAGCGCCGGGGGGATGCGCGCGGCCATTGCGAAATCTGACGCGATTGCACAGACCCGGGCGAAGGAAAACGACATTACGGTTGAGCGGCAGAAAGGGTATTTGCGCATGGGGTTCAGCCGCCATAATTATGCGCATTTCATTGACGGGATTGCGATTGAGAAAAAACCGGGGGCGGGGACGTATACGGTGCATCTGGATTTGTTCCCGTTTGATAAAAAAGATGCTAACGGCGAGCGGGTGGAGTTTTTCCATGGCATTACGAGCCTGCCGCCGGATCAGGTATTTTCGGCCATGTTCATGTGTAAGAATACGGGTATCCCGAGGGAGAAATTATCGTTCGGGCTGGCCAAGGACGGCAGGCCGCTGGACGAGGCGGCACAGCCCAAAGTGCTGCGGGACTTTGACCGCCGTTCGATGACGGTTCCGGTGCAGGAGGGGCAGACATATGCGCCGGACGCACGGTTTGAGACCTTCAATTTTGACGGCGTGGCGAAACCATTTGTGACGGAGCCTACGGAAAAACGCCAGCCAGCGGTGATATTTTCAGACCTGACGGCACAGGAGCTGCGCGGTTTGGTGGATAAGGGTTTGTTTGCGCATGTATCGTCGAAGCCGATTGCGCCGATGGGCGCGCAAGGGCCGGGGGTGGATGTGCTTCGGGATTTCATTGTGGAGGAAGTGGGTACGCATGCGGAAAAAGCCGCCGCGGCAAAGGCTGCGCGCACTGAGCCGCGCACGGAAATACGGCAGGAACGTTCGGGCGGGTGGGTAGGCTTGCGCGATATGTTGCGCGGGCGGCCACGCGCCGATGCGCAGGGCAGTGCAGAAGATGTGCGCACCGGGCGCAAGGAGCGCTGATACAAAAAGAGCGTGCGCAAAAGGGGGTGACTTTTTTGCGGGATGCTGCCCTAATGGCGGGGCGTTTGTGACCCACCCTTTTTTCCTGAGGTTTTATGCATATTTCGGAACAATCCCTGAAGTCACTTGGTAGCGTTACGCTTTCGGCGGAAGAAGGCAAAATGCTGGCGTGGATACGCAGCGCAACATGGGAGGCGCAGAAGGATGCGCGGGAGCCGGTGCCGTATAAGGCGAAGGTGCCGGAGTTTTTTGGCGGCGTGCGCATGTACCGGGTGGCGGCCGGTGGCGGGGGGGCGCAGAACGCGCTGGAAGTGCTGATTAAGAAGCTCGCGTTTCAAGGGGTTTTGGGTAAGCAAGACCTGTATCCGCTGGTGGTGCAGGGTGTGGGGCGCTATTTGTTTTTGAAGAAGGCGGAGCTGGACAATCTGGGCGTAGGGCAGCACGACGAAGACGAATAAAATGCGCAAAAACGTGACGCTGGCGCAACCGGTATTCCTTAGCAAACCGATGGAGGAGATGACGCAGGCCGAATGGGAGTCGCTATGCGACGGCTGTGGCCTGTGCTGCCAGATACGGGTGCAGGAAGAGGGCAGCGAGGTGACGCAAATCAGCAATGTGGCCTGTAAATATTTGTGCCTGAATTCGCACCACTGCACCGATTATGCAAACCGGCAGGCGAATGTGCCCGACTGCGTGGCGATTACGCCGCAGAATGTGCGCGGGCTGGAGTGGCTGCCCAAGAGTTGCGCGTACCGGGTGGTGGCGCGTGGCGAGGCGCTGGCGCCGTGGCATTACCTGATGTGCGGCGACCGGGAGCGGGTGCATAACCACGGGCCATCAATGCGCGGCAACGTGATTTCCGAAGAGGATGCCGACTGGGGCTAACTTCCAATTTTACTCCAGTGATTATATGTGCTTATCTCATTTTGAGATTTTCCTCTTTGCATAAGAAGGCACGGCGCTGGCACAAGGTTTTCTACATGGGTTTGTTCCGCTGGCGCGGGGCGTAGTCCGCCTGTTGCGGGGCGGGAGGACGCTGCAGCCGCGCCCCGACGTCATCCGCGCGCTGTGTGATGCGGGCGGGCTTGCGGGCCTGCTGATTATCCTTTTGAAAATTGCGTGCGTGATGCCCGAAGGCGAGACGCGCGACTGGGTGTTTTACCTGCTGCTGGGCGGGTGCGCAGGCGCCTATCTGGCGATTGCACTGCTTGGCAGGCATGTGCGCTTTGCAGCGCCCAGAACGCGGGCGCGCATCATGGCTTGCACGCATGGGCTGGTGGTGTATGCGGCGATCAGCGTGACGCTGCATTTTGTGATGCCGATGCTGGCGCTTTTCTGGTGGCTGTGGGTGGCGGTGTTTGTGCTGGCGATGGTTTGCACGCGTGGGCAGGGGCTGACATTGGCAGAGCGGGGGTTTGTGTTCTGGCTGCTTTTGAGCATGATCTCGCTGTGTTTTGCGGTGATTTGCCGCGATAACCGGATGGGGTTTTCGCTGGCGTATCCGGTGCCTTTGTATGCGGCGCCGTTTGTGGCGAGCCTGGTTTTTGTGGCGTTTGTGCTGGGCAGGAAGGGGTTTGAAGGGCCGGAGCGCGAGGTGCGCTACCGGGCGGTGCGGGTGGCGATGCATGTGCTGGCGTTTTATGTGCTGGCGCTGCCATGCTGGCGCACGGAGTTCATGCTGGACGGGCCGGTTATCCATCACTGGAAGGCGTTTTTAGAGTCGGCGGTGGCGGTGCGCAGCGGCGGTTGGCTGCTGTGGGACGTGCCGTCGCAATACGGGTTTTTGCAAACGCTTGTGATTGCGTTTTTCCCGGCGGCAACGGCGTGGCAGTCGTTTTATGTGCTTAATGGCGCGCTGCAGCTGGCGGTGAATTATGCGATTTTCACGGCGTTGTTCGCGCGCTACCGCAGCGGGCCGGGGTTTGTGTTCAGCGTTGTGGTGGCTGCGGTGTGCGGCACATGCGTGCTGCCGGGCATGATTCCCAATGTGGTGTATCCGAGCACGGGGGTGATGCGGTTTTTCTGGGCTTATGTGATGAGCGGGTATGTGTTTTATTTAAGCCGCAGGGTGGATGCGGGTAAATTAATCACCGCGCGTTTCTTGTGGCTGGGGCATGGGATGTGGATGGCGGGGGTACTGTGGGCTGTTGATAGCGCGTCCTATGCGACGATTGTGTGGATTCCGACATTGGCGCTGCTTGCGTATGGCGAAGTGTCGGAGCATTTCAGCTGGGGGCGGTGGGTGCGGCGCACCGCGCTGCGGCTGGCGGCGCCCACGGGGCTGGCGGTGGCGGTGCTTGGCGTTATGATTGCCGCGTATTGGGTGCATGTGCAAAGCTTGCCGGACTTCTCGATGTTTACGGTCTATGCAGTGGCTTACAGGCAATTCCTGGCGCTGCCCATGACCAGCTTGCGGCTGCAGCCTGCGTGGATTGCCATGTTTTTACTGCTGGTGGTGCTGGCTAAGCATGTCGTTACCCATGCGCCTGCGGGAATTGCGGGGGGAATGCATATTGCGGCGGTAAGCGCGGGCGCTTTTGCGGTGTGGATGTGCGCCAGCTATTTTGTGCCGTTTAGCGAAGATTACCATCTTTCCGGCACGCTGCCGCTGATCGTGTTTGTGTGCGCGTCGAGCTTGCGGATATTGCCCAATATCGCGGTGCCGGCGCTTATCAAGGTGGCGTTTGAAAAAGGGGTGTTTTGCCTCATGGTGGTGATATTGCTTGGGGGCGTGGCGCATCTGGACCCGCAGGCCTACACGCGCAAGCCGCTTCTTGAGCCGATTGATGCAGACGTGACGAGCCTTCTGCCGCCGCCGCCGCCTGCGCTGCAGGCGCTGATTGATGAGGCGCATATTCCCGACTATGCGAGCGTGCAGGTGATTTATGGGCCGGAAGCGCTGGAGAAGGCCTATTACCACGGCATGCATTACAAGCCGTGGCTGCTGCCTAACACGATGGTGTGTTTTGTTGCGCCGCTGCCTGTTTATACCTACCAGCTGATTGCAGAAAGGCGGGCGCAAACGGCAGACGATACGGCATGGCTGATCGAGGCGAAGGCATGGCCGCTTGGGAATGTGTCGTGGGTAGAGCATGCGATTCTTAACTACTACAACCAAGCGGAAGTGTTTGAAAATGAGGAGTGGCGTATTCGCCGCTTTGAGTCCAAGCGCGCCAAAGGGGTCCGGCCACCACCGGAATTGATGCCTTCTGCAAGGTAATAATGTTATATATCATGTGTTTGAATAGTAATTTTTTTGTATATGCGGGGTGGGGTGCGTGGTATAATGCTGTGTTGAATTTCTTCGCAGGTGTATGACCGAAACTCCCCGCGCCCCGCTTTTTTTGTCCGTGGTTACGCCGATTTATCAGGCGCAGGCGCATGCGGTGGCGTTTTATGAGCGCATGAGCGCTGCGGCGCAAAAGCTCAGCAGCGATTACGAAATCATTTTTGTAAATGACGGCTCGAACGACGATTCGCTGGCGGTGCTGATGGCGCTGCACGCAGGCGACCCGCGTGTGGTGGTGATTGATTTGAGCCGGAATTTTGGCCAGCATAAAGCGATTTACACGGGCCTTGAGCATGCGCGCGGCGACGTGGTGTTTGTGCTGGATGACGACCTGGAAGACCAGCCGGAATGGCTGGGGGAATTTCACACGGTGATGCAGGCGCAAAACGCGGAAGTGGTGCTGGGGGTGCAGCGGGCGCGGGCGGGGTCGTTTTCCAAGCGGTGGGCGGGGGAATTCTTTTACTTCGCCATGCGGCGGCTGTTTGGCGTGGATATTGTGAAAAATATTGTGACCGCACGGCTGATGAGCAGGCGTTATGTGGATGTGCTGATTGCCCATAAGGAGCAGGGGTTCGAGCTTTCCATTGTGGGTTCTTACATCGGGTTTAAGCGCGCGATTGTAAGCGTGGATAAAAAAGCGAAGCTGCATAGCAGCTATACGCTGCGCAAGAAAATCCGGTTTTTTGAAAATTATGTGACGTCGGCTACTACGGAGCCGCTGCACTGGGTGATGCCGCTGGGCTTTGCTTGCGCGGTGATCGGGGTGCTGATCGGGATGGTGGCGGCTGCGAAGTTTATGCTGTTTGGCACCCCGGTGCGCACCAGCATGTGGCTGCTGATGTCATTGTGGCTATTGGGCGGGCTGATTCTGGGCGTGCTGGGGGGTATTTCGCTTTATATCGCCAAGGTGGTGAATGAAGTGCGGGGGCGCCCGCAGACGATTATCCGCGCATTTTATAAACATTAGGAGATGCCAATGACTGCGGTTGAAGAATGGAAAAGCAAAGGGTATTGCGCCTTTCCGGGGTGGCTGGATAAAAGCGCAGCTTCGGCGCTGCTTGCGAAGGTGAAGGCGCAGCGGGCGTTTGACCAGTCGTTGTTTTTGACAGAAGAGGCGTTTAACGCGGGCGAGCGCACGCACCGCCACACGAACCCAAGGGCGGGCCGCAACATTCTTGAGCAGTATGAGGGCGAGCTGGATTTTGTGTATAAGAACCCACAGCTGAATGCGCTGCTGGCGCAGGTGCTGGGGCAGGATTTCAAATGGTATTTGAAGAAAATGGTGTGCCGGATTCCTGAGCCGCTGATTCCTGAATGGGTGTTTGCGGGCACGCAAGGGAGCGTGACGAATACGCTGGGCGCGTTTATGCACCCGGAGTACCGCGACATTAGTTATTATTACGAAAACGATTTGCACCAGGACATTATTGATTACCCGCGCTTGCCGCTGGAAATGAGGGACCACCGCTATATTACGCTGTTTGTGGATTTGCTGGAGGACGAAGGTAATTATGTGGCGCCGTCGCTGCTGCCGGGCACGCATATGCTGGGGGCCACCTTGTTCCAGCATGATGTGCGCCATGAGGGGGGCGGCGCATGGATGTATCGCGATGACCGGGGGCACATGATGCCTACGAGCATGGTGGATGTGGAAGGCGGGCTTGGCTACGGGGCGATCTGGCATTCGTGCCTGGTGCATGGCGCGCGCGCGCTCAGGCCCGTGCCGAAAGGAAAGATGCATCTGTCGCTGCGGTTTTTGCTGACGCAAGGCACAGGCGCGTGTGCCATGGAAGAGGTGAATGCGGCCATTGACGGGCCGCTGTTTATTGCAGAAGATTATACGCCGGGGCCGAAAGCGAATACGCAAGGGTTTGTGAAGCTGGAGCGCAGCGACTTCCTGCAGGGAAACTGGTAGTGCTGGAGCAGTTTGTACAGAACGGGTTTTTGGAACTGCCGCAGATGTTCGATGCGGATGCGGCGCGGGATTTATATGCGCGGCTGATGGCATTGCAGCCGTATGACGCATCCATTTTCATGAGCGAAGACGAGTGGGAGGCGGGGACCAAGTCGCACCGTTTTACCAATCCGGGGCCGGGAAATAATGTGCTGGAGGTACTTCCCGGCGCAGAAGATTTTGTGCGCGGGAATGACGCGCTGCAACGGCTGATGACGGAACTGCTGGGCGAGGGATTTACGTGGATGTTCGGGCGGTTTATCTGCCGTTTGCCGCGCTCGGCCTTGCCGGAATGGCTGAAGCTGAAGATTGCGGGCAAGCCTGCCAATACGCTTGGGGCATTTATGTATCCGCAGTACCGGGGCATGACGTATTTGCTGCATGATGATTTGCACCAGGATGTGCAGGACTGGGCGCGGATGCCCGCAGAGGTGCGCGACCACAGGTTTGTGACGCTGTATGTGTATTTGAATGATGTGAGCGAGAAAGAGGCGCCGCTGATTGTGCTGCCGGGGTCGCAAGCGTTTGGGGCAACGCCCTACCAGCACCAGGTGGTGGCCAAGGACGGGGCGTGGGAATATAGCGATGGGCGCGGGCACAGCATGATGTGCGGGCTGAAGGCGCTTACCGGAAGTGCCGGGTATGCGGCGATCTGGCACCCTTGCTTGCTGCATGGGAGCAACCGCGCGCCTGATGACGGGCATATGCGCATTGCGCTGCGCTACACGCTGGCGCGCGGTGGCGCGGGCGTGATGGATGCGATGAATGCAGGGATTGAGGGGCCGCTGTATCTGGAGGCGGATTTTACGCCGGGGCAGAATGCGAATGCGGACGGCACGTGGAATTTGCGGGTGAGTGATTTTATGCGGGGAGCCACATGAAAAAACTGCTGATTTTCGGCGATGGGGATTTGGCGGAGCTGGCGTGTTTTTATTTCCGCCAGAGTGGCCGCGACGTGGTGGGGTTTTGCGTGGATGGCGCATATCTCACGCGCGAGAGCGTGCTGGGGTTGCCGGTGTATGCGTTCGAGGATGTGGGGGAGAAGTTCCCGGCTTCGGGGTATGACCTGTTTGTGGCGATTGGTTCTTCCAAGGTCAACAAGGTGCGCCGGGATATGTATCTGCGCATGAAGACGCTGGGGTATGGGCTTGCGACATGCATCAGCAAACATGCGGTGGTGCATACGGAGGCGGTGGGGGATAATTGCCTGATTCTGGATATGAACAATATCCACCCGTTTACGCGCATTGGCAATAATGTGATTTTTTCGAATTCCAACCATATCGGCCATCATTCGACGGTGGGGGACCATTGTTTTATTACGGGCAATGTGGTGGTGTGCGGGCGCGCGGAAGTGGGCGAGGGCACATTTATGGGCGTGCATACGACGGTGCGCGAGCGCGTGAAAATCGGGCGGTATAATGTGATCGGCATGGGGGTGAGTATCCATAAGGATACCGCCGACGACATGGTGTTTTCGCGCGAGCATGTGAAGCCGCGGGACGTGCGCAGTTCAGACCTTACAGATATTTAGCATGTGGAAAAAACTTGGACGGGTTTTTGAGACGACGCCCAGCCATGACTGGATGCAGACGCACGCCTCGACCCCTGTTGCGGTGCCGATGGAAGGCGGTGTGCGGGTTTTTTTCAGTGTGCGGGATGCGCAAAACCAGAGCAGTATTACATGGGCGCAGATGGTGTTTTCGCCTGAGCCGCGCATTGTGGCGGTGGCGGATGCGCCGGTGCTGGGGCGGGGGATGGACGGGTATTTTGACGATAGCGGCGTGACGATGAGCCAGATTGTGCGCCATGGCGGTGTGGATTATTTATATTATATCGGGTGGAATTTAGCTGCCAAAATGCCGTTTCGCAACAGCATCGGGCTTGCGACCGCGCCTGCAGGCAGCCTGGATTTTACGAAGATTTCGCCTGCGCCTGTTATTGACCGCAGCGCGGTGGACCCGATCAATCTTTCGTACCCGTTTGTGATGGTGGAAAACGGGGTGTGGCGGATGTGGTATGGCTCGCACACCAGCGTGGAACAAAACGGGCTGGATGCGGAGCATGTGCTGAAATACGCCGAGTCGCGCGATGGGGTTCACTGGGAGGTGACGGGGCGGGTGTGTGTTGGCTTGCTGCCGGGGGAATCGGGGGTGGTGAGGCCCTGCGTGGTGAAAGAGGCCGATGGTTATCGCATGTGGTATTCGGTGCGCATTGGGCGCAACGAGACGTACCGCATGGGGATGGCGGTTTCCAAAGACGGGCTTAGCTGGACGCGCCTTGATGCGCAGGCGGGGTTGCCGGCGGGCGAGGCGGGGACGTGGGATTCGGGGATGATTTGCTACCCGTGCGTGTTTACGCATGAGGGCGCGCAGTACATGCTGTATAACGGCAACCGTTTCGGGCTTACAGGTTTTGGGCTGGCGGTATGGCAATAGGTTCAAAAGGCAGGGCGGCGCTGTGGGGCGCAGGGCTTTTGGGCGTGCTGCTGTGGGGCTGGGCGAGCGGGGATATGCAGACGCTTTTCAGCAAACCGGACGCACGCGTGATGGCAGGGCGGCAGCAAAAGGCGCTGGACCATTTGTTTGGCAGCGACCAGAGTTTTGATCCGGCGGCGGATATGGTGACGCAGGCGGCTGAGGACGGCACGGACACGGTGTCGTGGAAGCTGCTTTCCGACACGCAGATGCGGATGAAAGACGGGGTGCCGCAGCGGGTGGAATTCAGCAAAAAAGTGAAGGCGCTCGATGGCAGCGACGTGACGATTTCAGGGTATATGTTTCCGCTGCAGGCGTCGGGCGGGCAGGAGCATTTTTTGCTCAGCGCCTATCCGCCGAGCTGCCCGTATTGCCTGCCGGGCGGGCCTACGGAGCTGATCGAGGTTTCGGATTCCGAGGCGTTGCCTTTTACCTATGACAAGATTACCATTCGCGGGCAATTCGGCCTGCTGGGGGGGGAAGAATTGAACGAGGGGATGTTTTACCGCATGAGCCATATACGGCTCAGCAAGTAGGAGTTTTCTGTATGAGTGATTTTCCCATTACGATTTACCACAACCCCAAATGCGGCACGTCGCGCAATGTGCTGGCGCTGATCCGCGAGGCGGGTTACGCACCTAAAGTGATTGAATATATGGATGCGGGCTGGGAGCTGGCCACGCTTTCGGCGCTGATCCATTCGGCGGGGCTTACGCCCAAAGAGGCGCTGCGCACGCGCGGCACGGTGGCCGAGGAGCTGGGGCTGCTGGAAGCTGGCGTGAGCGGGCAGAAAATCCTTGAAGAGATGGTGGTGCATCCGGCGCTGGTGGAGCGGCCCTTTGTGGTGACGCCCAAGGGTGTGAAGCTGTGCAGGCCCGCAGAGGCGGTGCTGGCGCTGCTGTAACGCTATTCGCGGCCTTTGGTTTTGGGCGCGGGTGCGGCGGGTGTTGTGGCGGGAAGTTCGGGTTTGTTCGTTACTTCTTTGGCGATGATGCCGTTTTTGGCGAGCAGCTCGCCGAGCGCTTTAATGTCCAGCTCTGTGCCTTCGGCAAGGGCATTGATGCCCGTAGCACGGTTAAAAATGGTTTTAGCGGGCCGGGAAAGGCCTTTGGTTAGGTTTTCCATCTCGGATACCGACAGCTTGCCGTTGCCGTCTGTATCGGCTTCTTTCATGGCCTGCTTAAGATCGTCGGTCCTAAATTCGCCGTCGCCGTTTTTGTCCATGACGGTGGCCACGAACTCCGCCACGTCGGCGCGCCGTTTAGGGCCGGGGCTTTGGCTTACGATAGATGTGGCCATGGCGTTGAGTTTTTCCTGCGGCTTCAGCCAGTCCTGATCCACGCTTAGGCCGTGTCCGGCAAGCGCATTAGCGACGTCCCTTGGCATGGCTTTGGTTGGCTCGCCCTTGTCGTCGAGGATGCCGCTTAGCTGCCCCACGATTTGCAGGCGTTTGATGCTGGGGGCGCCTGGGACTTTCGCGGTGATGGTTTCCCAGTTTTTCAGCTGGGTCATGGCGTCCGCTATATCGCGCTGGCCGATATTGCCGTTGCCGTCGAGGTCGAAAAAGGTTTTGAGCAGTGCGGTTTTGGCGCGGTCGGCCTCAGGCGTTCCGGGCTTGGCGTTTTCGTATGCGCTCAGGGCCGCGTCCAGCGGCAGGGGTTTGGCGGCGGGGATTTTTGCCGGCTCCTGCCCTGCTGCTTTTTGTATGTCGGCGATTTTGCTTAAGGTGACTTTGCTGTCGCGCTCGCCGGTGGCGATGCCCAGCGCTTCTTCTACTTCATTGCGGGTGTCGCGCTTGCTTTTGGCATCTACGCCAAGGCCGCCGCGCCATACGCGGTAGTCGGCTTCTTTCGGCTCGATGGTGCCGCTGCTGTTGCGGTCGAACACGGTTTTAACCAGATCCCATTTGGCCGCGGCTACGTCGCCCCCTTTCGCGTTTTTGAGGGCGTCCAGCTTTTGCAGCACTTGTTGGTTGCGGGTGGGTTCGGCCATATGCCTGTACTAGAAAAAAAGGGGCGGAAAATTCCGCCCCTCCTGATTTTCTGCGCTAGCGGTTATTCGCCGCGACCGCCGCCGCCACGTTTGGGGGCGCCTTTGCCACGGGGAGCGCCGCCGCTTGCGGGTCCTTCGATAGCTTCAACGTCAACACCCATCTTCTTCAGGGTGGCGGAAATTTCTTTTACGCCGTCTTTGGCCACATCGCCGCCATCACGCGACAGGATGTTGCTGGCTGCCATAAGACCACGAGGAATGGTTTTTACGTCCAGGCCTTTGGATTCTTCAGGGGAAAGGCGGCCGTCCTTGTTGGTATCGGCGCGCGTGGCTTTACGAATTTCAGCCATCGTTTCCTTGATTTCTTCCTTCGATACCTGGCCGCTGCCGTCACGGTCGAACACAGCAGTCATCAGATCTTTGCGTGCGCCCTTCATCGCTTCGAGCGCTTTTTTCTGTGCTTCGCTTTCGGCCTTTTCGCCGGGCTTCACGAGGTCTTTGTTTTTGCGGGCTTCATCAATTGCTTCAATCGCTTTTGTGATTTTCTCACCGCGGGGTTTCATCTCAGCCATGTTCAACTCCATTATATAATTTATACGGGGCTGGCACATTCCAGTGCCAAATCATGGTTAATTCTAGCAAAAAACCCCTAAAACAATCATTAAGCTTTTATGACAAATGGGGCGCGGCGCCCCGGCCATGCTGTTTTAGTTCAGTGGGTTAGTGGGGTAGATGTGAAAAAGCCGCACCGCCTTGCCAGGGGGTGCGGCTGATTTGGAGATGTTAACTATTTCTCGGTCAGGGCGGCTTGGGCTGCGGCC
>JAYULW010000053.1:0-21161 GCA_043763155.1 Alphaproteobacteria bacterium
AGCTGGGCGGCAACGATCTCTTGCGCGCCGTTCGCCCCCTTACCATCCAGGAAAACCTGGATGCCATCTTGCGCAAGCTAAGCCTTGCAGGCGTAAAAATTATAGTGGCGGGCAACATCGCCCCTTTAAGCTACGGCCAGCAATACAGCACTGCCTATAACGCAATTTTCCCCGCCATGGCCGTGAAATACGATACCGCCATCTATCCATCCATCCTCGAAGGTATCCGCAACCATCCCGGACTGGTGCAAAGTGACGGCATTCACCCCACCCCCGAAGGCGTGAGCGTGATTGTAAACGGGCTTGCGCCTGTAGTAGAAAAAGTTTTGGTGGAAAAAGTCTTGGTAAAATAACTTAAGACGTGGGCTGGATAGCCAGCAGTGCTGCAATGTCCACTGCGTCAATCAGCTCTTCGGGCAGGAACTTGCGCGCATAATCCATATACACGCCCGACACCGCAAAGAAATCCACAATGGCTGGGTCGAGATGATGATGCTTCTTCATCTGTCCGATAATAGCCATGGCGTCTGAAAGCTTTTTGGCGGGCTTATAAGGCCTGTCGCCTGCGGTAAGCGCCTCAAACACGTCCGCCACCGCCATCATGCGCGCAGGCACCGACATCTCGCCCGCCTTGATGCCTTTAGGGTAGCCCTTGCCGTCCATCCGCTCATGATGCCCGCCCGCATATTCCGGCACGCGCTTCAAATGCTTGGGAAACGGCAGCGCTTCGAGCATATTGCACGTATGCACCATATGGTCGTTCATGATGGTGCGCTCTTCATCGGTAAGCGTTCCGCGCCGGATGCTTAAATTATACAGCTCATTATCGCTAAGCACCGGCAGCGTCTTGCCCATACTCTGCCATGTTTGCGCGGCAATAGCCTTCAGCCGTTCAAGGTCTTCATCACGCATGAACTCCCCGCCCACATTGCTCTTGGCGATAAAGGCGAAATCATCGTCAATCTGCGCGATGCGCTTTTCGTAACTTCCTTTGTCGCCGCCTTCCAGCCATGCAATTTTTGCCTCGCGCTTAAGCAGTTCAAACCGCGCCTCGATCAGCGCAATCCGGTCCGAAATCGTTTCCAGCTTCGTGGCCTTATCCATGATATGCACGGGCGTGGCCACCTTGCCGCAATCATGCAGCCAGCCCGCAATATGCAGCTCGTACTGCTCTTCCGTCGTTAAATTAAAATCGGCGAAGCTCCCTTCGGTCGCTTCACAGGCGGCTTGCGCAATCATGTTCGTAAGCGTCGGCACGCGTTCGCAATGCGCCCCTGTATAAGGTGATTTCGCGTCAATCGCCTGTGCGATCATTTTGATAAAAGATTCCAGCAGGTTTTTCTGCTCCTGCAACAGCGTTTTATTATGCAGGATAATCGCTGCTTGCGACGCCAGCGACTGCACAATTTTCTGTACGGCGGGCGAAAATGCAACCGTTTCACCCGTGGCCGGGTCGCGCGCGTTGATCAGCTGCAGGCAGCCCAGCACTTCCTTCGTGTGGCTCACCATCGGAATGGCCAGCACCGACTGGGTGCGGTACCCATGCTGGCGGTCAAAAATCTTCGCGCCCTCAAAATCAAACCCTTCAGTATCATACGCATCGGCGATATTTACCGGCTCTTTTTGCGCAATGGCATACGCCGCAAGGGTGCGCTGGTTGGCATGTTGCCCTTGCGCATCATACAGCGGCAGCGGCGCGATCGGCGGCTTGTTCCCGCTTTTGCCGCCGTAAACCATTTTCAGCGAATCATTGCGGATAATCGCAAATTCCAGCATGTCGTCCGGCGTGCGGTAATACAGCGTGCCGCCATCGGCATGCGAAATTTTCTGCGCCTCGACAAGAATAATTTCCAGCACATGGTCGAGGTCGTTTTCCTTGGAAATCGCCACCCCAATAGAGGTAAGCTTCTCAATAAGCTGCAACGAAGTATCCGCAAGCGTCAGGCTGGGCGTTTGCATCGCATCGCTCATCAGGTCGAGCTGCATGCCCTCGCGCGCGAACATGCTTCCGGGCCGCATGCCGCTAAGCTGCCTGCTGCGCGAATCAAGCGCCCCATCATCGGCAACCGGGTCATGGTGAAACGCAAAAAACCGCTTTACGCCCGCCGCATTGGCAAGCCGCATTCCCTGCTGCCACGTCGAATGCCCCCAGCCCTTATGCTTGGCAAAATTCTCATCCGTGTATGTCGAGTCATACATCAGCACGTCGCAATCCCTGACGAATGCCACCAGCGCTTCCTCCAGCGCATTTTCCTGATGTTCATAATCGGTAATGTAGCACACCGCCCGGCCCTGATACTCAATGCGGTAGCCCGTAGCGCGGTCGGGGTGCGAAAGCGGCAGCGTGCGAACCACAATACCTGCTGCCTCCCATGCGGCATTGCTAATCGTCTCTCCCGCCGTAAAATCATGCAGGCCCACCGATGCTTTCATGTCTTCAAGCGTAAGCGGAAAAAGCGGCGCCGACATAATTTTGGTAATCGCTTCTGAAAGCGTATGTTCGGGAATCAGATTCCCCGCCCAGATATCTACCCGTGTGCCAGCCTTGCAATGGGGCAGGTAAAACGGCAAACCCAGCACATGGTCAATATGCGTGTGGCTAAGTAAAATATCCACCTTGGGCAGCGAACCAAGCATGGTAAGCCCCGTGCCGCCGTCCAGCACCAGCGTATGCTCGCCGCACTGCACCTGCACGCAAGAGGTGCGCCCGCCGAATTCCGCCTTGTGGTGGCCGGGCGTGGGCAGCGTGCCGCGCACGCCTAAGAACCGTAATGTGAATGACGTATCAGCCATGCTGCAATTCGCTCAGTTGTTTTTTCATCTGCAATGCCGCCACCGCGTAGCCGCCGTCCGCGCCATCCACAAAATGCACATGGTTGCCCGCAAGGCTGAACACAAGGCACGTCATCAGCGCTTCGGATGACACATGCACCCCATACACAATCTCACCCGCCTTGTAATGGCGCTCCAGCAGCGCGCTAAGCCGTTCTTTCTGTTCGGGCGTGCTGTCCAGGATCATGCGCAGGCATTCGTCGAATTTGCGCGCGTCGCTATTTTGCGACATTTCCGAAAGATACTTCTGGCCGTCAAACCCAAGCGCTGGCTTGCCGGTGGAAAAACTATATTTGCCAATCGCGTTGAGTAGTAAAATACGTAGCAAATACAAAAACTGCGACAGCTTGCTGTTGCCCGCGCGCAGCAGCACTTCCGTGCGTAAGCGCTTTGGCGAAAAACTGATGCGGGTGTTGGTGGCCGTCACCGGCTTTGCCACTTCGCCGGGATAGATGCTGCTGATTTCGGTGAGGATCTGCGCATGCGTTGCCAGCGCCGCCGCCTTATCCGGCGATATGGTTTTTACAATCAGGCTCAGCATCATGCCGTTGCGGTTGCTGATCGGCTCCCAGCGGCATTCCAGCCCTTGCAGGTTCATCTCGTCTTTTTCAGCAGCCTCGCACACCACCGCCTCGCCGCCGCCTTTTTTCAGCCAGCGCTCCGCAAGCCCCAGCGCCGTGCCGTGAAACACAGCCTGCGACATATTTTCCGAAAGATAAAACCGCCCCACCTCCAGCTCCATGCCGTGGCGGTATAAAGCGTCAATGGGCACAAGACCTGCGCGCAGCTCCAGCCCGAACATCAGCTCAACTTTGGCCTGCACCGCTTCAAGCGTCGCCTTGATGCGCGAAGCGAGCCGCGCCGGAATCAGCATCGTGGCGCCGTCGCCGCCAAACGCGTAAGGCAGGTCCACCCCGTCGCAATCATTGAGCACGGCCATAATCACCGCCGCGCCCACCATGTTCACTTCCTTGTAGCGGCCCTTCTGGATGGCGATGGTCGAGTTCACGATGTCGCACACCACCACGTGCCAGTCCGCCGGCGCCGGGCTGAAATGGGCCGTGTTGGTAAGCTCCACAAACTCGTGGAACCCCTTGATGTTTTTGTAAAACGCGTCCGTCATAGCTACCCGGATAAGGAGAAAATTCCCCCTAGATGTAGCAGAAATAAGTTTGGGAACTATTAATCAGGGCGATGAAAACCCCCGATCGTCCTATTTATTCCATATTTCTTTCAAACGGTTAACCCGGCCACTGCCATATTTATAGGCGTTATACTGAATCGGGTTGTTCTTGGCGTAATCCTGGTGGTGCGCCTCCGCCGGGTAGAAGGTCACCGCCGGGCTGATGGCGGTTGCCAGCTCGCCTGCAAGCTTTGCCTGCCGTGCTAACTTAGAGGCCTGCGCCTGCTTGTGCTGCTCTTCATCGCTGTAAAAAATTTCGGTGCGGTACTGCGTACCGCGATCGGCGAATTGCCCGCCCGCATCGGTTGGGTCAATATTGTCCCAGTAAATATCGAGCAATTGCGGATAGGTCACCTTGGCCGGATCATACACCACAAGGATGGATTCCGCATGTCCCGTCGTGCCCGTGGAAACCTGCTGGTAGGTGGGGTTCACCACCGTGCCGCCCGTATAGCCAGAGGTTACGGACTGAACGCCCAGCGTGCCTTCAAAATCGGCTTCCATGCACCAGAAGCACCCGCCCGCAAAAATCGCCTGTTTCATCTGCGGCGCATCATCGGCGTACGCAGGCGCAAAACACAGGCTGAACACACAAGCAAGCAAAACGCGCAGTTTCATACGGCTACTCCGTTACAGGTTGAAAAAAGCCATGCGCCGTCCATTGGGCAAACCACGGCTGCAAAAATTCCGCTAAAATCGGCAGTGCGTCCGGCTGGCTTGCCGAAGCCCGCTCCAGCGCATCACCCACACATAATCCTTCCGCAAGTGCGCTCACCAATGCAAACGCAACCGGCGCCAGCACATGCCTGCGCACCTCATTTTCATGGCGCACCACCAGCACCGCGCAAGGGCCGGGAACCGGCAAGGCAGGCGACGCGCCTTTGCGCGCAAGTGCAAAATAGTCCTCCACCGGATAATCCAGCGACAATAAAACCGCAGCCTCGCGCAAGCGCAACCGCGCCGCGCCAAACGCCTCCGGCGCAAGCGCCGATAATGCTTCCGGCGCAAGCGCCGATAATGCTTCCAGCGTAAGAGCAGCGCTATCGGGAAGCAGGAACACCCGCGCAATCGCACCCTCCAGCGCCGCCAAATCAGCGGCAAAGCCAGCGCCCTTTTGCGCCCGCACAAAATCGGCAAACCCAAACGTGTAATAATCCAGGCTCACATGCTGCGGCGGGTTCACCTCCACATAGGCCGAAGCCAGCGCATCAAATTCTTCTTCACGCAAATGCGCAAGCAACTCCGGGTAATCGCTGCGTAGCGCCAGCACCAGCCGCAAACGGTACCCTTCAATGTAAATGGCCATTTGCGCCGCAGGCGAAAGCCGCCCGTTATCGCGCAACTCCGGCGCAATCACGCTTGCGTCATCCTCTAAAATTGCGCCATGAAAACGCGTAAGCAGCTGCTGCAAACTCATGCGGCCTCGCACAATACATGGCTATAGCTCCGCGCCTTTTCCAGCTCTGCCAGCAACACCGGGAATTCGGGAATATGGTCGTCCCATTCCACCAGCGTCGCCACCTGCCCCGTGTGCGAAAGCGCGTGGGCATACAGCGCCCACACCTCATCGGTCACCGCGCTGTCATGCGTATCAATAATATGCGTGCCATAATGCTTATGCCCCGCCAGATGCACCTGCACCACCCGGTCGGCCGGAAGCGTGTTGATGTAATCCTTCGCGTCAAACCCATGGTTAAACGCGCTCACATGAATATTGTTTACATCCAGCAGCAACCCGCAATCCGCCCCTTCGCTCATCCGCGCAAGGAACTCGCACTCGCTCATCTGCGAATCCGCAAACGACACATAGCTCGAAGGATTCTCCAGCACAATGCGCTGGCCTAAAATATCCTGCACCTGTTTGATGCGCGAAACAATATGCGCGAGCGCTTCTTCGGTATAGGGCACCGGCAAAAGATCATGGCTGTTCTTGCCCTGCACACCCGTCCAGCACACATGGTCTGAAATCCATGACACTTGCAGGAACGCCGCGAGGTCTTTTATTTTTTGAAGGTAGCTCACGTTCAGCGGATCGGTAGACCCAATCGAAAGCGAAACGCCATGCATCACAAATGCGTAATCCTGCCGCAAATCGGTCAGGAAATCGCGATACCCCTGATGCGAATCCATAAAATTTTCGGAAATGATTTCAAAGAAATCCACCGCTTTCGGGCGCTCACTCAATATCGCGTCGTAATGCTGTGCCCGAAGGCCCAAGCCAAAACCCAGATCCGGATATGAGAAGCGGTTGCCCATATAAAAAAAGCCCGCCCTTTCGGGCGGGCTTTCCTCATTATTTCTTCGGAGCGGCGAGCGAGCCACCGTCTTTTTCGCAAGCGCCTTTATCAACATTTACCCAATCAACAGCGCTCTTGTCTTTGGTAGCAAGGCCCTGGCAAGCGTGGCTGCTGTCAGCGGCTTTGCAATCGTTCTTGCCAGCTTTGGCAATGCCGTAGCATTTTTCTTTTGCAGGCGCGTCGGCGGCCTGTGCGGAAGCAGCGAAACCAGCGGTTACGATACCGGCCAGTGCAGCGGAAAGAAGCATCTTATTCATAGTGACTCCTGAGGTTACGTTTATAAGCGAGTTCTGGCCCCTTGCCAGACTCGGTAGTCTATTCGTACACCATTTGTAAAAAGTTACATCACCATTTTAAAACAATGCGCCCCGCCGCCAAACCGATAATGGCAGAAGCAATCATCGGCAGGTAATGCCACTGTATTAAATGCAGGGCCGAGTCTGTTGGCTCCACCATGCGCAGTGCAAGGCAGCCGATGCTGAACGCATTAACCAGCGCCACAGCGCCGCTTGTAAAATAATGTGTGCTGGCCTGCGTGCGCAGATACGCCATCAGCCCCATCGCCGGAACCAGCGAGAATAAGGAAATGCAAATCAAACACTCCATGCCATGCGGCGGCAGCGGGGCAGGGGGCACCTGCCCCCAAAGGCTTGCAAGCAGCAACGCCACAAAACCCGCCAGCGGCACAAGCGGCATGCATACCAACCCCGGCGACTGCCGCATATCAGGGTAGGAAAGCACCAGAACCGAAAGCGCCGTGCTTGCAATAATCAGCACCAGCATGCCCAGCTCCGCCATATACATAGGTGCCATCAGCCGCGCTGCTATATCGGGCCTGATGCCAAAGACAGCAACCAGCACCGCAACATACGCAAGCGAAAGCGCAAGCCACATCCCGCACAATTGCCATGGGCCGCGAACCCTGCGCACTGCGCCGGGTTCGGCAGAAAGCGTGGAAATCAATTCATCAATCGTTGCCATAGCCGCCCAGTTTGGTTTTTAATAGCTTATACGCCCGGTGCGCGGAAACCTTCACGGCAGTCTCGGTCATGTTCATCTGCACGGCGGCCTCCTTGGCGGTGTAGCCCTCATGATGCATCAGATGCAGGATGCGGGCCTGTTTTTCAGGCAGCTGCCCAATGGCTTTAGTAATATATTCGTACTCATGCCCCGTTTCGGTTACATCCGCCGGTAAAATTTGTTCATAATCAGCAATATCAGCAGCAAAGCGCAGCTTATCCTTATACGCCCTGCGCAAATAATCGGTAAGCCGGTAATGGGCAATGGCAAACAGCCACGGCGCAAAAGGCCGCATCCCGTCATAGGTATGGCGCGACTTATGCACCGAAATCAGAATCTCCTGAAGCACATCTTCGACAGCCGAGGGATGCATCCGCCGCCCCAGGTAAGGCCGGAGCATCAGCGCGGCGCGCGACAACGCCAGCTGGTAGGCGCGCCCGTCGCCGCGCAGTGCGCGCCCCATCAGGCTTTCCATGCTATCGTCAAGGCTCTCGCTCATAGCAGTCTTTTCATGTAACCTTTTCCAGCTCAGGCTCGAAGATAACAGTATAGCCGCTAAAGAACCACGAATCAAAAGGATACTTATGACCTGCCCCGCATGCGCAAAGCTTGTAAACACCGTAACCGGCAAGCTCAACAGCCTCCAGCCCCTCATGATGCTTGCCGCCCGCCTGTTAATGGCCCGCGTATTTTTCGTCTCCGGCATGCTCAAAATCTCCGACTGGCCCAACACAATTGATTTATTTACCCATGAATTCCCCGTGCCCTTCCTGCCGCCGGAATTCGCAGCGCTCAGCGGCACCTTCTTCGAGCTCACCTGCCCCGTGCTGCTCACGCTGGGTTTGGGTGCGCGCTTCGCAACCCTCCCCCTGCTGGCCATGACCGCCGTCATCAACTTCACCTACCAGGACGCAATCGAGCATTACTACTGGGCAACGCTTCTGGGCCTGATCCTGTGCTACGGCGCTGGCCCCCTCTCGCTCGATGCTGTGCTGCGCCGCAAATGCAACAAAGGAGCTTAATATGGAACGCCGTAAATTCCTGCAACTCGCCCTCGCCAGTATCAGCGCGCTGGCATTCTCCCGCGTCTGCCGCATCGGCAAAGCGTTCGCTGCCGACGCCGGCATCGAAAAATTATCGTTAAGCGACGATGAGTGGAAAAAGAAGCTGAAGCCTGAGCAATACGACGTGCTGCGCCACGAAGGTACAGAGCGCCCCTTCACCAGCGAATTGCTGCATGAAATGCGCAAAGGCACCTTCGCCTGCGCCGGTTGCGGGCTGGAACTCTTCAGCTCCGACTTCAAATTCGACAGCGGCACCGGCTGGCCCAGCTTCTTCGACTCCATCCCCGGAAGGCTGCAAACCAAAAACGATTATAAGATGATCGTGCCCCGCTCGGAATATCATTGCGCCCGCTGCGGTGGCCATCACGGCCACGTGTTCGACGACGGCCCGAAACCCACCGGCCTTCGCTACTGCAACAACGGGGTTGCCCTCACATTTATCCCAAATGTAACACAACCTTCTTAATTGCCCACGCTAGGCAAGCCTTGCCTTTTGTCCCGCTTTGAACGCTGTTTCCGTGCCTTAATCCGGTGCTTCGGATTTGCGTCAAATATACGTAAAATTTCACCTAATTTTACGTTAATAAAGCATTAATGTTGCCCCCGTACCATTAACTAATAGGCAGCAAATCCGCAGCCTATATAGGAAATAGTATTAAAATACGATGCTAGGGAAACATCTCTCGATCAAACGCAAACTGACCTTGATGATGATGGGCGTAAGCCTGATGGCAGTACTTTTGACCGTGCTTGCCATCACCAGCTACCAGATCTACGACATGCGTATCAGCAAGGCGCAGGAACTCGACATCACCGCAGCCGTGACCGGCGACCGCAACAACGCCGCGCTCAGCTTCCTCGATAGCGACCGCGCCCGCAGCAACCTTGAAATTTTCCGCCTCAACCCCGCCATTCTCGCTGCCTGTATTTACGACGCCCACGGCAAGCTGTTCGCCGCGTATGAATCCACCCAGCCCAACCCCCACAGCATCTGCCCCCAAGCCGTGGAGGGTACCCTTGCGCCACTATCGGGCCTGCTCACCTCCTTTCAGCCCATCCACGCGCAGGACCATCTGGTCGGCACCACCTTCCTTGTCTCCAACACCAACGACATTCAGGCCTACATCAATAAAATTATCCAGATCAGCCTCACCTCCGCCCTGCTGGTGATGATCATGGCCCTGCTCATGACGGTGTATTTCCAGCGCGTCATTTCCGGCCCCATTTTAGAACTCGCCGAAACCGCCCGCAAAGTAACCGAGCGGCGCGACTTCACCCTGTCCGCCCGCGTCATCAACCACGACGAAACCGGCGCCCTTGCAAACGCCTTCAACGATATGCTGGGCGAGGTCAGGAGCCGCGACGAAGAACTCATGTACGCCAATGAAACGCTGGAGCATAAAGTGCTTTTGCGCACCCGCCAGCTCGAAGAAGCCAAGCGCGCCGCCGAAGAAGCCAGCGAAGCCAAGAGCGAATTCCTGCGCAATATCTCCCATGAATTCCGCACGCCCCTGCACGCCATGATCAGCTTCGCCAGCTACGGCATCAAGGAAATAGACACCGCCGCCCGCGAAGAACAGCAGCGCTATTTCCAGATCATCCTGAACAGCTCCGAGCGCCTTGCGCGGCTGGTAAACGAAGTCCTCGATGTCGCCCGTTTCGAACATGGCGAGCAGGTCTTCTCGCTGCGTTCCTGCGACATGCGCGAGCTCATCGTGCGCGCAACCGACATGGTGCGCCCCCTGATTCAGGAAAAATCCATTGAACTGAAATACGAGCAGATGGCCGACGATATGTCCGTTACCTGCGATCAGGACCGCATCATGCAGGTCATCACCAACCTGCTGGGCAACGCCATCAAGTTCGCGCCCAAAAAATCGCGCATCCATATCCGCTTCGGCGTGCTGGCACAGGAAGGCGAGAACAGTATTTTCGTCTCCTTTATTGATCAGGGCGTAGGCATTCCCGAATGCGAAAAAGACATCATCTTCGAGCCGTTCCGCCAAAGCAGCAGCACCAAAACCGGTGCGGGCGGCACAGGGCTGGGGCTGGCCATCTGCCGCGGCATCATCCGCGCCCACTCAGGCCAGATATGGGCAGAAAATAACGACACCGGACTCGGCGCTAACCTAACGTTCACCATCCCGCGGAGATTGCCCGAAGGCAAACATTCCGTGCATCATTTACCCATGGAGGATCAACATGAAAACGCAGCATAGACGCACCGTCGTTGCCATAGACGATGATGAAATCAACCTCACCATCCTCACCAAATGCGCCCGCGACGCAGGCTTCACCGTGCAGGCCTTCGACTCCGGCGAAGCAGGCTGGGAGCATTTGCGCAACCACGCCAGCGAAGTGGACATTGTCCTGCTCGATAAAATGATGCCCGACATGAGCGGCATCGAGCTGCTGAAAAAAATCAAGCTGGATAAGCAGGTCCAGCATATGCCGGTCATCATGCAAACCGGTGATGCGGGCATCAGCCAGATGCGCGAAGGGCTGGAGAATGGTGCGTATTACTACCTGACCAAACCCTTCCACCCCGAAATCCTGACCGCCATTTTGCATTCCGCCGCAGGCGAATGCGCCATGCGCGAACAGCTCTTAAACCAGATGGGCGAATCACAAACCCGCTTCGTGGGACTGATGCAGGAAGGCAGCTTTTCCATCCGCACCCATCAGGAAGCAAGCCTGCTCGCCGCAGCGCTTTCGCAGTCCGCGCTCTATCCCGAATTCGTAGCCGTAGGCCTGATGGAGCTGCTGACGAATGCCATCGAACACGGCAACCTCGATTTCGGATTCGACGAAAAGAGCAAGCATATGTGGAATAACACCTGGACCGCCGAGGTGGAGCGCCGTCTCCAAAACCCTGAATATAGCAGCCGCATCGTGCGCATCATCACCCAGCGCAACGCCGGCGGCATGCATGTCACCATCAAGGATCAGGGCAGGGGCTTCGACTGGCAGCAATATATCTACAGCGACAAACCTCCCGGCAGCCTCGCAGAACCCAACGGGCGCGGCGTCTCCAAAGCCCTCGTCATGCTCGACGAAATGATCTATGTCGGCAACGGAAGCGAGGTCCAGTGCCTCATCCCCGGCTTAGCGGTGATGAATTAGCGCAAGGTTTACCACCCCTCGCGGGAGTGCGCCTATGCCGCAAACGCTGCAAATCAGCGGTGAGGCAGCCTTTCATTGCATTGCAGCAATCATGCCGGGTGCGCAACAACGCCCGCCCGTCATCAAAACTTCGCTTGATTTCTGCCGCCAAATTCTTAACAGTCACTGTCTTTGCCATAACGTAAGGACACACCCCAGCCATGCTGGCCATGCAATATTCTATCCAGCTTCCGCAGAACTACAGCGCCGACGACATCAGGAACCGCGTTGATGCGCGCAAGCAGCTTTTCGACGACCATGAAGGCCTCGTGCATAAATCCTATTTGTACAACGAAACCGACAAGCTCTACGCGCCGTTCTACATCTGGAAAGACGTGAACGAAGCCAAGGATTTCCTGCTCGATGATTTGTTCAAAGGCGTGGTCGAGGCCTTCTCCCGCCACCGCGTGCGCAACTGGTTCGTCATGCACATGGCCTATGGCAACCGCTCACTTAAACCCAGCTACGCCCAGCGCGAAGTAGACATCATCCCCGCCGAAGAGCATCTGGACACGTATTTGCAGCGCGACAAAGCCATGCAGGACAAGCTCGCCGCCAACAACCCCAACCTCTACATGCATGTGGTGGCGCTCGACGCCGACCGCTGGGAAATTTTGCATTTCAGCCTCTGGAAAGACCAGGCCAGCGCCAGTAAACCCGCCAGCGATTCTTACCTCACCTACCAAGTCCTGCACGTTTCCGAACCTAAAGGATAGCTCCCGGAGGAGTCCTGCACGACGACTAGCGCCATTGCGGCGCTTAAGCGCTTGCCCGCAAGCAAACCCATAATGAATCGCGTAGCGATAATAGCTAATTAACGGCCTGTGGTGGGGCCTTGGCGTCCCGATACGCTGCTTGGTCCGCCGCCGGGTGCGTTGAAGCGCCCGATATTGCCCAGCATCTGTTCAAAGAAGCCTAGCGTATGGCCTTCCGTGGTCGTTTCGCGTTTCACAATGGCGATGTCTTCGCTGTTGGATTTGTCGTAATCATCCACCTTCGCCACGATGCCGTTTTCATCAAAAGCGATGCGGGTGACCTCTTGTTCGGTGATGTCATACTTGAAAAAAGCATACGCCTCTTTCTTGTCGGCGATATAGTACCAGGCGTCATCACCAAAGGTGGATTGCACCGACGGCGAGCCGAGGGCTTCTTCCACTTCTTTCTTGGTTTTACCCGGCGTAATCAGCTTCTTAATGTCTTCGTGCTTCACATAGCCGTTGGTTTCGACCTTGGGGTCACACGCGCAAAGCCCCAGCAAAGCGCACATGGCAACTGTCAGGGTGATAGTTTTAAGGGATTGATTTTTGTACATAAACCTTGATTTCGAGCACTGATGCCGCAAACGTTACCGCATCCTGCGGGCAAAATCAAACCCCTTGGCGTATCCGGGCCAAAAACCTGCCCTAAACCATGCAATTCCCTTTGATTTTTGGCCCATTCCCACGTACAAGAATGGGCTGTAGTTAACAACCATTTACACTCAGGGGAGCCGCACATGGGTATCATGCCGGATAGCTGGATTCGCGAGCAGGCCAAAAAAGGCATGATTGAACCGTTCGTGGAGAATCTCACCCGCGAAGGTGTCATCTCGTATGGCGTGTCCTCCTACGGCTACGACGCCCGCGTGTCGGATGAATTTAAAATCTTCACCAATATTGATTCCGCAACCGTTGACCCCAAAGCATTTGCCAATAACGGCTTCGTAGACCGCAAAGGCCCCGTCTGCGTCATCCCGCCGAATTCGTTTGCGCTCGCCCGCACCGTCGAATATTTCCGCATCCCGCGTGATGTGCTGGTCATCTGCGTCGGCAAATCCACCTACGCCCGCTGCGGCATCATCGTGAATGTAACGCCCCTTGAGCCGGAATGGGAAGGCCACGTCACCCTCGAATTTTCCAACACCACCCCGCTGCCTGCCAAAATCTACGCGAATGAAGGCGCATGCCAGTTCCTGTTCCTCAAGGGCGAATCCGTCTGCGAAGTGTCCTACGGTGACCGCAAGGGCAAGTACCAGGGCCAGACCGGCGTAACCCTTCCCCGCGTGGAAGATAAAACAAGGGTCGCATAAGTGGATAAAATTCGCATCATCGGCGGCAAGCCCTTAGTCGGCTCCATCCCCATCAGCGGCGCAAAAAACGCAGCGCTCCCGCTCATGGCCGCGTGCCTGCTGACGGACGAAACCCTGACGCTTTCCAACATGCCCTACCTCGCCGACATTGTAACCATGGCGAACCTGCTGGCGCAGCACGGCGTGCATCTTTCCATGAGCGACAAAACCCGCAGCGAAAATGGCCTGAGCCTTGGCCGCATCCTGTCCATGAACGCCGGAAACGTAAACAACCTCACCGCACCCTACGACCTCGTGCGCACCATGCGCGCATCCGTCCTCGTGCTGGGTCCCTTGCTCGCCCGCTACGGTGCGGCCCGCGTGTCCCTTCCCGGCGGCTGCGCCATCGGCACCCGCCCGATTGACCTGCACCTGAAAGCGCTGGAAGCCATGGGCGCCGAAATCGAACTGGTAGACGGCTACATCCACGCCAAAGTCGCCCAGCGCTTAAAGGGCGCCGACATCACATTTGAAAAAGTATCCGTAGGCGCCACCGAAAATATCCTGATGGCTGCAGCCCTCGCCGATGGCACAACCATTTTGCGCAATGCTGCGCGCGAACCCGAAGTGGCCGACCTCGCGCATTGCCTGCAAGCCATGGGCGCAAAAATTTCCGGCATTGGCTGCGATGAAATCGTGATCGAAGGGGTGCAATCCCTGCACGGCTGCGAACACTCTGTCGTGCCCGACCGCATCGAAGCAGGCTCCTTCGCTGCCGCCGCCGCCATCACCGGCGGTGATGTGGAACTGCTCGGCATCTCCGCCGACATCATGGCATCCGTCATTGAAAAATTTGAAGAAGCGGGCGTCTCCATCACCGAAACCCCGCGTGGCCTCCGCGTGCGCCGCACCGGCGACCGCATCAAGGGCGTAGACATCATGACGCAGCCATACCCCGGCTTCCCCCCCGACATGCAAGCCCAGATGATGGCGCTGCTTTCGGTCGCCGAAGACGCCTCCATGGTCACCGAAACCATTTTTGAAAACCGCTACATGCACGTGCCCGAACTCATGCGCATGAACGCTAAAATCATCGTGCATGGCTCCAGCGCCATGATTCGCGGCGTCGAAGAACTGCGCGGCGCCGAAGTGATGGCCACCGACCTTCGCGCTTCCGTCTCGCTCGTCATCGCCGCACTCGCCGCCGAAGGCGAAACCATCATCCACCGCGTCTATCACTTAGATCGCGGTTATGAGCGCCTGGAAGAAAAACTCATGCGCTGCGGCGCGCACATCGAGCGCATCACCTCTTCTGCGCCAGCGATTCGTTTCGAGGCAGCATAATGAGCAATAACCTCGTCATCGCCGTCCCCAAGGGGCGCATTCAGGAAGAACTCGCGCCGCTGTTCCACGCGGTCGGCATCTATCCCGAAGAAGCGTTTTTTGATGATTCCGAGCGCCAGCTCCAGTTCCGCTGCAAAGATTCCGACATGACCCTCATCCGCGTCCGCAGCTTCGACGTGCCCACGTTTGTTGCCTTCGGCGCAGCCCACATTGGTATTGCTGGCAGCGATGTGCTGATGGAATTCGACTACAACGACCTCTACGCGCCCCTGAACCTCGACATCGGCCATTGCCGCCTGTCGCTCGCCCAGTCCGAAGAAACCGCCAACGACGACCTCTCGCAGGCCAGCCACCTGCGCGTCGCCACCAAATACCCCAACATCACCCGCAAGCATTTTGCAAATCTCGGCATCCAGGCCGAATGCATCAAGCTCAACGGCGCCATGGAACTCGCCCCCCGCCTCGGCCTCGCCAAGCACATCGTGGACTTGGTAAGCTCTGGCCGCACCCTGAAAGCAAACGGTCTGCGCGAAACACAAGTGATCGCGCAAATCTCCTCGCGCCTGATCGTAAATCGCGCCGCCTTCAAAACCCGCAGCGCCGAAATCGGCGACCTCATCGAGCGGTTCCGCTTGGCACTCGAAGAAAAAGCAGCATAGAATGCCGCAGCGCCTCGACATACGCGACGCGAATTTCACCGCCCAGTTCAAAACATTTTTGTACTCCCGCGACGCAGGCGAAAAGCAGGTAAGCGACACCGTGTCGCAAATCCTCGCCCGCGTAAAAGCAGAAGGCGATAGCGCACTACTCGCCTACACCACCCAGTTCGACCGCTATGAAGCCACGCTCGAAAATATTCGCGTCACCCCGCAGGAAATCGCAACCGCGTTAAGCCTTTGCGCGCCCGAACTGATGAAGTCGCTCAAAGTTGCCGCCGCCCGCATCAAAGATTACAGCGTCCGCCAGCTCCCGCAGGATCTGGATTATACCGACGAGCTCGGCGTGCGCCTCGGCCATCGCTGGACCCCCATTGAATCGGTGGGTCTCTACGTTCCCGGCGGCCTCGCATCCTACCCCAGCTCCGTGCTGATGAATGCCATCCCCGCAATCGCCGCAGGCGTTTCGCGCCTCGTCATGGTCGTGCCCGCCCCCGAAGGCAAACTGAACCCCGCATTGCTCGCCGCAGCCCACGTCGCAGGCATCACCGAAATTTATAAAATCGGCGGCGCCCAAGCAGTCGCCGCCCTTGCATTCGGCACCGGGACCATGCTGCCCGTAGATAAAATCGTCGGCCCCGGCAACGCCTATGTCGCCGAAGCCAAGCGTCAGGTCTTCGGCAAAGTAGGCATTGACATGATCGCAGGCCCATCCGAAATCCTCGTCGTCGCCGACAATAAAAACGACCCCGCATGGATCGCCGCCGACCTGCTCTCGCAGTCCGAACACGACACCCTCGCCCAATCGGTCCTCATCACCAACGATGAAAAATTCGCCGACAAAGTCGAAGCCGAAATCACCAGCATTTTAAAAACACTGCCCCGCCGTGACATCGCCGAAGCCGCATGGGAGCGCTACGGCGCAACCATTCTGGTAGCTGAATGGAGCGAAGCCTGCGCCATCGTCAATACGCTCGCGCCCGAACATCTGGAACTCGCCGTCGAAGACGCCGAAAAATTCCTCCCTGAAATTGCCCATGCGGGCGCAATCTTCCTTGGCCGCTACACGCCCGAAGCCATCGGCGACTACATCGCAGGCCCCAGCCACGTGCTGCCCACCTCGCGCACCGCGCGCTTCTCTTCCGGCCTTTCGGTATTCGATTTCCTGAAGCGCAGCTCCATCATCGGCTGCACGCAAGCCGCGCTTGAAGCCCTAAGCGGCTACACCGAAGTCTTGGCTGCAACCGAAGGCCTGCACGCCCACGGCCTGTCCGTTACCACGCGTCGTAAAAAATGAACGAGCGCATCTGCAAAATCACGCTGGACGAATCCAGCATCAAAAAAAAGCGCTCCGCCGAAGCCGAAAACGAACGCAATGTCGCCATCGCCGACCTGCTCGATGAAAATGTGTTCGAGCCAAGCTGCATGCATAACGGCCCGTATAACGTGCATCTGAGTATCGCCGACGGCAAGCTGGTGATGGATGTGCATTCCGAAGACGACAAGGACCAGTCGAAAGTGATCCTCTCCATCGCGCCGCTGCGCGGCATCATCCGCGACTATTTCATGATCTGCGAAAGCTACTACGCGGCCCTGAAAGACAACACCCCCAGCAAGCTCGAAGCCATAGACATGGGGCGCAGAGGCGTGCATAACGAAGGCTCCGAAGCCGTCCAAAGCCTACTTAACGGACGGATTCATATAGATTTTCCCACCGCCCGGCGCATCTTCACTCTTGTTTGCGTTTTACATATTAAGTGATATAACCTCCTATCCCTAAAAATTTTCAGGAAATGTAACAAAACCCTATGTCTAAAGAAGAACTCCTCGAATTCCCCGGCATCGTCACCGAACTCCTCCCCAACGCAACCTTCCGCGTAAAACTGGAAAATGACCACATGGTGATCGCCCACACCTCCGGCCGCATGCGCAAGAACCGCATCCGCGTACTGGTCGGCGACAAAGTCATCATCGAAATGACGCCTTACGACCTGACCAAGGGCCGCATCAAATTCCGCGAAAAATAAAATCGCACTCAGGGGAGAAGCATCATGACCCATTCCCCTTTTATCCTCGCCTCCGCATCCCCCCGCCGCTTACAGCTGTTGAAGCAGGCAGGCCTCACCCCTTCGCAGGTCATCGCCGCCGACCTCGACGAAACCCCGCATAAAAACGAAATCCCCACAGACTACGCCACGCGCATCTCCCATGCGAAGGCCCTGAAAATCGCAGGCGAGCATCCCGCATCGGTAATTCTTTCCGCCGACACCGTGGTGGCGCTGGGCCGTCGCATCCTCCCCAAAGCCGAAGACGCCAAAACCGCTGCCCATTGCCTGCGCCTGCTGCAAGGACGCCGCCACCGCGTACTTACCGCCGTCACTATCATGTCCCCCGGCCTCACGCGCACCAAACTGGTCGTAACCCAAGTACGCCTATCCCGCCTTACCGAGAAACAAATCACAGCCTATGTCGCCACCAACGAATGGAACGGCAAAGCAGGCGGCTACGGCATTCAGGGCATTGCAGAAACCTTCATCCCATGGATTGGCGGCTCCTACTCCAATGTCGTAGGCCTGCCACTTGCCGAAACCGTGCAGCTCCTTTCGCAAGCGGGAGTAAAGCCATGACCGCAACCGTGCGCACCGTCGCCTTTGAAGGCATCACCGCCAGTGAAATCGAAGTGCAGGTGCAACTCGTCGCGGGCCTCCCCAGCGTCACCATCGTGGGCCTGCCCGACAAAGCCGTGGGCGAATCCAAAGAGCGCGTGCGCGCCGCCATCCATGCGCTGGGCCTGTCGCTTCCCGCCAAGCGCATCATCATCAACCTCGCCCCCGCCGACATCCTGAAAGAAGGCAGCCACTATGATTTGCCCATCGCCATCGGCATCCTGATCGGCATGGGCGTGCTGCCGCAGGAAAACATCGCCGACTATATCGCCATGGGCGAACTCTCGCTCGATGGCCGCATCCTGCCGGTCGGCGGCGTATTGCCCGCCGCCATGTACGCGCATGAAAACGGCAAAGCCATCATCTGCCCCGAAGCCTGCGGCAGTGAAGCCGCATGGTCGGGCTTAGAAGGCATCCTCGCGCCCGCATCATTGCTTGCGCTCATCAACCACATGAAAGCAACCCAGATGCTTTCGCCCCCGCAATGCGCCATGCACACCGAAAACATCCGCGGCACCGACATGCGCGAAATTCGCGGCCAGTATGTGGCCCGTCGCGCCCTCGAAGTCGCCGCCGCCGGTGGCCATAATTTGCTCATGATGGGCCCTCCGGGTGCTGGCAAATCCATGCTCGCCTCCTGCATCCCCGGCATCCTGCCGCCGCTCGACGCGTCTGAAATCCTCGGTATTATGTAGCAAACACACCTTACACCCACTCCCCTCTTTAAACAAGAGTTGGTACGGTGGGGCATGACCGAAACCCACGTAATATCCGCCCTCGTAAAACGCCGCTCCGAACTAACGGGCGAGATTGATTACACCCATGAACGGCTCCGCAAACTTGCCGCTGACCTCGAAGCCCTAGACGCAACCATATTGCAGTTCGATGCTGATTACAGGGTTGAGCAGATCAGGCCCAAGGGGTTTAGGCCGCCGAACGACTGGGCGAACCGGGGCGAGATGTCCACGGTTATCCTGACCATCTTACGGCAAGCTGCTGAACCCCTTACCACGCGGGATATAGCCTTAGAGCTAATGACGACGAAGGCGATGGACATTGCCGACGAGCGCATGGTGCGGAAGATGACGAAGCGGACGGGGGTCGCCCTGCGTCACCAGCGGGAAAACGGCGTGGTGGAGTCAAAGAAGGGGCCGGGGGTGTTTATGTTGTGGAAGATTGAGAAACAATTATAATGTGCCAAATGCTATTAGGTGACTTTCCCAATCATCCGGAAAACCCGCACTTTGTAATACTACATACGGGTTATCAGGCAGTTTTTTAACCTGCGCAATCAGACGCTCTCCCCACGTTGTTGAGGGATGAACCTTTCGAAGTAAAAACCGGATTATTAATATGGCGGCGTATAATCGAGTATTCGAAAGTGTATGAAGCTGATCAAATAATACGACTTCGTTTCGTTTTGGCCATTGGGGTTGATTAACCAGGGGACGATTCCAAAGCCGAGAGTGATGAGCACAGAGATTCCGAACATCATTTAGGCAGCGAAGCCAAGTTACCAGTATTGAGGCCGAAGGAAGGGAGTATGAGGCGGCAATTTCAGTCTGATGCGAGTATTGTAAACCAGCATAGAAGTGAGAAAGAGCGCCGAAATCGAATAATTCAGTGGCCATCCAGATTGGCAGGTCGTCACCGGTATACTTCGCCTTAAAATGCTTAACGAATTCTTCTTTCGAATTGTCAAATTTGTCATCGAGGCGATCAAGCCATTCCTGATGGTAGGTGATTGTCTTACCGGGCACTATCTTCTTAGAGAAATTACCATGGAGCAACAAAGGATCTCTATGCGCTTTTTTATCCAATATGCCAATTTTTAGCGATATATCAGTCCTTAAAGCCACCTCAATTCTTTCGAGTGCATCTAAAACTACTAAACGAAGCTGCTTATCAAAAACATACAAGGAAAGTATATTGTCAAATGTGGTACCCGGGCGAAAATTGTCCAGCACGCGTATTCCAGATGAGGATTTAACGTCGGAAGTTGACTCGCGGAAAGGGTACCAGTAAGCACTGAGACGGTAGTAACCAACCCTCTCAATACATAGCTTAGCTTTTGCCTGATCAGAAATCTGCATTCCGCGAAAACGCAAAAGATCAATTTGCTCTTGGGGAGTGCGATAGGGCTTCGTGTAGTCTGGCACGAGAATCAATCTATCAAAAAAGAAGGCCGACCCGTACACAAAAGTGCAGAGGGATCGGCCGTGTCATCTATAAACATGATCGATTTCTAGGAGTAGTGCAACATAAATTTATTGCAACATAATAATATATTTGGTATGAAATACTTATATTTCATACCAAATATATTTAAGGTCATGGAAGTTCCTTGCTAAGAAATTGATTTTATATCAGATTTGGAACATAATAAACTTTCGATATGTTTCATTTTATAGATTGCAACGCATGGAAATCAACAACCTTATGTATTTTGAGAAGCGTATCCAGCTGGAAATCGAGGAAATTAACACTCGAATACGAGATCTAACGTTAGAAAAGCTCGCGCTGCAAAGACAGCTGGTGAAAGCAAAAAGTGCGAATTCCGGGGTAAAGAGCGAAACAAGAAAAAACAGCATCAACCGAGTTATGGTCGAGTCAAAGATTCTTGGGGAATTGAGCCAGAGTAAAAAGCCAGTATCAGCCCGTCTGCTTTATAAGGTTGCGCAACTGGCAAACTTCGAATTGAAGGAAACTACCTTTCGTACCTATTTGCATAGGATGAAAAAAAGGGGGCTAATTCAAAGCGTGGGGAACAACGGCACATGGAGAATAACATAAGCTACCGCTGCCAGTAACCCTTCCAAACCCTCGAAACCGGGCTGGCCATCGTCGCACCAGCGGCAATCAAATATTGCTCGCCATTCGACACGCGGCG
>JAYULW010000054.1:0-6970 GCA_043763155.1 Alphaproteobacteria bacterium
TCTATGCAGCCGCAGAGGAGTTTGCTGGTTGCGTCGCGGCGGATACTCAGTATGGCGTGCAGCAGCATGAAGTTTGCGGCGAAGAGGTGCAGCAGCAACATGCTGTCGTACCAGAAGCCATCGGGGAAATGGCTGTAGAGCCAGGTAAGGGCGCGGGCGTAGTAGATGTTGATGAAATAGACATAGGACAGCGGTTTGCTGTGATACCAGCCGCCGGAAAGCAGCATGCGCAGGGATACGTCGTCGCTGGTGTTGTAGACCGGGGTGAGGAAGAAGGTGGCGGTCCCCCAGGCTAGCAGCGTGAGGAGTGCTGCGAGCAGGCTGGGGGAGTTTTTGTAGGTTGGCGCCACGCTAGCAGGCGGCTTCGATCATGATTTCCACGTCATAGCCGGGGGCGGCGAGTTTCGCTTCCACGGTTGCGCGCGCAGGGGTTTTGCCTGCAACGACCCATGCGTCCCAGGCTTTGTTCATCTGGCTGAAGGTTGCAATATCGGTGAGCCAGATATTGGCTTTGATGATGCGGGTTTTGTCGCTGTTTGCTTTGGCGAGGATCTGGTCAATCTGTTCCAGAATGTCTTTGGTTTGTTCCTGCACGGATTTGCCCATGGCGGCGTCGGCTACGATGCCTGCGGTGTAGATTTTATTGCCGTGTACCACGGCTTCGCTCATGCGGGGGCCGGGTTCGATGCGGCGGATGTCGGTCATGTGTGGCTCCTAGGTTGTTTTGATGGTTTGCAGGTAGAGTTCTTCGACTTTGGCGCGGGCCCATGGGGTGCGGCGCAAAAAAGTGAGGCTGGATTTGACGCTGGGGTCGTGGGTGAAGCAGCGGATGTTGATTATGGTGCCGAGTTTTTCCCAGCCGTGTTTCTCCACGAGCGCGGTGACGATGGCTTCAAGGGTGATGCCGTGCAGCGGGTCGCTCATCAGGCAGCTTTGACGCGGATTTTGTTTTTGTTCACGATGCTGCCGTTGAGTTCCTGCACGGCGATTTCGCCTTCGTGCTTCAGCGCCATTTCGACGAAGCCGAAGCCTTTGGAGGTTCCGGTTTTTTCGTCCATGACGATGGTGCAGCCCTTGATGTTGCCATAGGCTTTGAAGAGTTTGGCCAGTTCGTTTTCGGTGTAGTTGCGCGGCAGGTTCAGGACCCGGAGTTTCATAATCGTTCCCATTTCAGGCGGTTGCGGGGTTATTGAAGAATCGTATTCTAGCGCCTATATTGGGTTTATGCACGAAAATGGTTAGGTTATGACAATTCATCTTATTAAGCTGTCGGTGGGGCCGGAAAAACTCTCGGATTTGACAGATTGGCAGGCCCAGCGCCTGCGCGAACAGAAGCGCGCCCGCCAGCCGCAGGAGCTGATGCACATCACCCGCAGCATGCCCAAGCGGGCGGATGAGGTGCTGGATGGCGGCTCGATTTACTGGGTGGTAAAGGGCTGGATTTGCGCCCGCCAGCAACTCATTGAATTGCGGCCTGTTTTGCGCGATGGTGTGCCGCATTGCGGGCTGGTTTACGATAAGGAAATGATCCGCGTGGCGCCCCGGCCCAAGAAGGCTTTTCAGGGCTGGCGGTATTTTGAGCCGAAAGACGCACCGCCCGACCTTGCCAAAGGCACTGCCGATGACGACATGCCCGACGAGATGCGCCGGGAGCTTACGGCGCTTGGGTTGCTTTAGGGCTGCTTCGGACTAGTATGGCGCTAACCACAGAGGAGACGACAATGGCTTATGTATACCAGACGATGCAATCGCCCGTGGGCGAATTGAAATTGGTGGCGAGTGATGCGGGCTTGGCTGCGATCTTGTGGGAGAATGATGACCCGAAGCGCGTGCGGCTGGGGGCGATGGTGGAACGGAAAGACCATCCGGTGCTGGTGGAAACGGCGAAGCAGTTGAAGGCGTATTTTGCGGGTTCCCTCAATAAATTTTCTGTGCCGCTGGATTTTGCGGGAACGGCATTCCAGAAAAAAGTGTGGGCGGCGTTGCTTACCATTCCCTTCGGACAAACGCGCAGCTATGCGCAGATTGCGACGCAAGTGGGAAGCCCCAAGGCGATGCGCGCGGTGGGAGCTGCTAATGGTAAGAACCCCATTTCCATTATTGCGCCGTGCCACCGGGTGATTGGTGCGAATGGCACGCTTACTGGATTTGCCGGTGGGCTGGAGGCGAAGGCATGTTTGCTGGAGCTGGAAAAGAAAGCCGCTTAGGCCAGCATGCTGAGCGCTACGGCTTCGGCGATTTTGATGCCGTCTACGCCTGCGGATAAAATGCCGCCCGCATAGCCCGCGCCTTCTCCGGCGGGGTATAATCCTTTGGTGTTCAGGCTTTGGAAGCTGTCGTCGCGCTTGATGCGGATGGGGGATGAGGTGCGCGTTTCGACGCCCGTTAGCACCGCGTCGTTCATGTCATAGCCCTTGATCTGGCGGCCGAAGGCGGTGAGTGCTTCGCGAATGGCGGTGATGGCATAATCAGGCAGGCAGCTGGAAAGATCGGTGGGGGTGACGCCGGGTTTGTAAGACGGGATGACGCTTCCGAGCGATGTAGAAGGTTTTCCTGCGATGAAATCGCCCACGCGCTGTGCAGGGGCGGCATAGGTGCTGCCACCAGCGATGAAGGCTGCGGTTTCCCATTGGCGCTGGAAAGCGATGCCTGCGAGCGGGCCGCTTGGGTAGTCTTCGGGGGTGATGCCCACCACGATGCCTGCGTTAGCGTTGCGCTCGGCGCGTGAATATTGGCTCATGCCGTTGGTGACGACGCGGCCTTCTTCGGAGGTTGCGGCCACCACCGTGCCGCCGGGGCACATGCAGAAGCTGTACACGTCGCGGCCATTGCTTGCGTGATGCACAAGCTTGTAATCGGCGGCGCCCAGGATTTCGTTGCCTGCGAAGCTGCCAAAGCGCGCCACATCAATCAGCGATTGCGGGTGTTCGATGCGGAAGCCCAGCGAGAAGGGTTTGGCCTCGACATACACGCCGCGGTCTTCGAGCATCTGGAAGGTGTCGCGCGAGCTATGGCCGATGGCCAGCACCACATGGTCGCCCGCGATGCGCTGGCCGTCGGAGAGGATAACGCCACGCACGCGGCGTTCGCCGTTTATGGTTTCGAGGTCGAGGTCGGTGACGCGGCTCTGGAAGCGGTATTCACCGCCTAAGGATTCGATGGTGGCGCGGATATTTTCCACCATTTTGACAAGGCGGAACGTGCCGATATGGGGGTGGGCTTCGGTGAGAATTTCGGGCGGGGCTTCGGCTTTGACGAATTCCACGAGGACTTTGCGGCCCAGATGGCGCGGGTCTTTGATCTGGCTGTAGAGCTTGCCGTCGGAGAAGGTGCCCGCGCCGCCTTCGCCGTACTGCACGTTGGATTCAGGGTCCAGCACGGATTGGCGCCAGAGTTTCCATGTGTCCTTGGTGCGCTGGCGCACCACTTTGCCGCGGTCGAGGATGATGGGGCGGAAGCCCATCTGCGCCAGCACCAGCCCGGCCAGCAGGCCGCAAGGGCCTGCGCCGATGACGATGGGGCGGTTGGTGAAATTGTCGGGCGCTTTGGCCACGTAGCGGTAATCAATGTCGGGTGTGGGCTTTACGTGCGTTTCTTTGTCGAAGCGTTTCAGCACGGCTTCTTCGTTTTTCACTTCCACATCCAGCGAATAGATCAGCGTGATTGCCGATTTTTTGCGCGCGTCATGCGCACGGCGAAACACGGTGCAGGAAAGCAAATCGGCAGGCACAATGCGCAGGCGCGCAATGGCCGCCTCGGGAATGGCTTCGGGGGTATGGTCTAGCGGAAGTTTGATTTCAGTCAGGCGGATCATAATGCTGGATTACTATGTGGGATTGCTGGTGCGGGCATATGCTATTTCATTCTTCTTTGTATTTCCTGTATCTCGTCGCAGGTTTTAAGTGGGGGCACGGATTTATGCTTAAGGTACATTACATCGTGCATGTTAAACGCTGAGAAAATAGCTGCAAATTCCTTTTTCAATTCTTCGATACTTGGTTTCTTTTGTATTGCCGAGAAAGAGCCGCGCACATCTTTGAATATTTCCGCGATGCTCTTCGTTCCATCCAGATACTGAAAAATACGGTCGAGGTTAGGTGTTTTGATAAATTTGATATGGTGATGGTAGACGGTAAAGCCAAGTTCGCCGCCGACCTCAACGGTCTTTAGGTAATTGCAGATTTCCCTGCATGCGCTTTTGCTCATCATCATTGATAAGTGAGGGACGTTATCCAAATCATCAATACTTGGTAGGGGCGGTTTTATTTTGGATGCGAAAAAGACATGCTTGATAATTTTCCCATGCATCAGCTCTGCCGCCGCCTGTTTTTCTTCCGTGCTCGGGGTTTTGATGGCTTGTTGCAGGGCAGGGTCTTTTACATACGCTTCGAGGCGGTAAAGATCATTGCCCAGGGTTTGCGCATCATAAAAGAAATGGGTGAGGTTGAGATTGGAAGTTTTTAGAAATGCGTAAAGGTCAGGCACCGAGTAGGCCATGTCATGAGAATGCAGGAGTAAGTCATATATCCCCATGTCCCCCATCTGTATGTCGGTAAACAAATGCCGGATATTTTCGAAACCGCTGGTCTTGGGTAAATCGGCCAGCGCGGCTTTACTGTTTTCGACTTTACGCTGGATATTATCCTCATGCTTATTCAGGATCTTCATAAGATTCTGAATCTGATAGACGCCCTCGCGGCCGTATTTGGCGTATAGCATTAATGCCATGACCCCGTCGTCTTTTAATACTGCCGCCAGTGCGGCAAGGCCCGCTTCGGGCGATTCCAGATGGTGCAGCACGCCGCTGCAGTTGATATAATCGAATTTGCCTTCAAGGATCCGGGGTGCATCGAGGAGCGAGCCGTGTATCCAGGTGACATTATCAAGCCCCCGGACTTTGATGCGGTCTTTGGCGACCTGCATGGAAGCGGCGCTGATATCCAGATGTATGATTTCGGCGTCCATATCCCTGAACTGCTCGGCAAGTATCACGGTTGCATCACCTGTGCCGCCGCCAGCAATCAAGGCCCGAAAGCCCTTGGAAAAATCGCGCTTACCGGAATAGTGATAATAATTTATGTAATCCAGCGCGCAGGGAGCAGTATAGCCAAACGAATTTTTTTCATCTGCGGGATTGCGCAAGGGATACGGAAAATTTTCGTATTGGTTGCGGACTTCTTTTATGTAATTCGCATCATCAATTAGCGTGTTTGCCAATGTATTTGTCATGCGCCAACTTTCTCGTAGTCAGAAACTTTTTTTACAAATTCTGATTTCAGCCCCATTGCGCCGATCCCGGGAATTTTGCAGTCAATATCGTGGTCGCCATCAACGAGACGGATATTCTTGACCTTGGTCCCCACTTTCACGACTGAAGATGAGCCCTTTACTTTCAGGTCTTTAATGACGGATACCGTATCCCCGTCCTTTAGCTCTACGCCATTGGCGTCACGGACCATCTTTACTATTGCAGCATCCCCTGCTTGTCCCGACCATTCATGGGCGCATTCCGGGCAAATAAACAAGGCCCCGTCTTGGTATACAAAAGCGGATTGGCATTTGGAGCAGGGGGGCATGTCGCTCATTATGTTTTCTTCTTTATTAATGGCTATAGGCCAATTTCATCGTCGGTAAGCGAATTTTTTGGATAGTGGCGGAGGAAATGTAGCTAGCAATTAAGGTGTCTCTGCCGTAGTTTTCCTAGGATTTTAAAGTTAAAAACAACCGATTGGTGTCAAAGCGAACGTTTTTACACCATACAGTTTAATGCACACAATGTGCGCACTTCTAATCTTCTCGCAGGCTTGTTGACATCAGGAGCTCTTCAAGGGCGTTGAAAATTTCTTGCGTGGGAATTTCATACACAGGTGTTTTTATGAGAATTCTGTACCGGAAATAATGAGTTGTATGCCCCATATTGAGGGCTTTCAAAATATTTTTTGTAGATTGAGTTAAGTTCTTGCCATTGTCTCCTAATAAATCACATAATTTTACCAAGTTATGTCTTATTGAAGATTTCTTTAATGATTCCTCTGGAACTCCTCTTTTTAAAAGTGCCGCTTTAAGAAATAGCTCTGAGGAATGCGATACCAAATAATAAAAGGCTGGCAAAAACAGCATTCCGCGAGATTTTATCCCCGCCGGATTCTGATTGTGAACGTCCAAAACTTCAGCCGATTTCCTGAAACTAGTAGCCACTAAAATACAATCCACTGCGGTAGCAATATTATCTTTTCTTGCTGTTAGGGACATCTCTATCTCTTTACTTTTTCACTTAAATCTCTGTTGTATAATCAATAACTTGCCGTAGCGGCAATTATGTTACTTACAAGTTTCCTGCCGTACCGGCAAGAAATCTACAGCCAATCGGTGATTTTTGAAATATCTCTGTTGTGGAAATATCCGCATAAGCATTTGCATAATAACGCTTCAGCTAGAACCAATTAGTTTCTGTCCCATAATGATACTGGCGGAGCGGATGTGGTTGGTAATTAAAGTGTCTCCGCCGCAGACTTACTTGATTTCTTATGAGCAAAACAACCAATAGTACAAGGTCGATACCGCCGTTTATTGAGAAGTAAATTTCCATTTCAAGCCTTAGTAAGCCATGCCTCTAATTCACTTTGTGAAAATCCAGAGTTTTTCCAGCAATTGTTGAAAAATTCACTGATTCCTATTTTGTAGGCCTTTAATATTTCAGAAATCTTCGCCATCCATTCCGCTTGGACATTTGCATTGCCTTTAACATCAGAGAATTCTTTTTCTTTATTGATGATTGCGTATGCGAGCATCCCTTCCAGATCAGGGTTGGCTTCTTTTGCTGCGAGTTGGTCTATTTCGTAGATCATTCGCATCAATAAAGCGTATTGTTCAGACCCCCCGCACCACATCACCTTTCTTCAGTGCCGGGTTGCGCCTGTATTGCTGCTTGGGGCGTATCGCCGTCACGTCGAAATCTTCCTTGAACAGC
>JAYULW010000055.1:0-37610 GCA_043763155.1 Alphaproteobacteria bacterium
TTATGAGCTGGAATTAAATCACAAAACCAGAAGTTGTCACGTAACACGACTTCCCCTTTCTGGCAAGGGATGGCGCGGCTAAAATAGGGTGCGTTCCATACAAACGTATGAAATTCGCCGTTTTCGCCGCATGGGTCGCAGTTTTGCGGTAGGGTTTGCAGTAGTTTTTCGTCGAATTCATGGCCGCAGAAGCTTTCGGGGATCTGGGCGGGGTCGGTGCAGCAGAGCGTGGCCTTGAAGCCGCGGGCGATGAAGTCGCGGGCGAGCTGGGTGGTGTCGCTTTTCCACAGCGGGTATACGGCTTCGATTTCTACCATTTTGAGCATGGTGTCGCGGTAGGCGCGGATTTCTTCGAGGAAGAGGTCGCCGAAGGCCATGTGGTTTATGCCTTTGGCCTTGTAAGTGTTGCAGGCGGCGGCCATGCGTGTTTGGTAGGTGTCGTTTACGCAGGCGGCGGGAATGAGGATTTCCTTCAGCGGGATGCCGATGGCTTCGGCCTGCTGGCGCAGGAGTTCGCGGCGCACACCGTGCATGGATACGCGGTCGTAGGTTTCGGTGACGGTGGTGAGGAGTTCGACCACGTTCCACTCGCTGGAATCAAGGAGGGCAGCCAGTGCGAGGGCGCTGTCTTTGCCGCCGCTCCAGCACATTACGATTGGTTTTTTGGTGGTTGCCATGGGTTTGCCTATTGTTTCTTGGCGGTTTGGGCTTACATTATGCTGATGAAGACGTTATTTGAAGCAAAAAACGACGAAAACGCCCCGCTGGCCGACCGCCTGCGTCCCCATACGCTGGAAGGCGTGATCGGGCAGGGGCATATATTGTCGGAAAACCATATGCTCAGCACTATTTTGGACGGTGCGCAGCCTGTTTCCATGGTGCTGTGGGGGCCACCGGGTTGCGGCAAGACGACTATCGCCCGCATTATTGCGGATAAGAGCGGGTATGAGTATGAGTCTATTTCCGCTGTGTCTTCGGGCATTGCGGAGTTGAAAGCGGTATTTGAGCGCAGCCGCACGCGGCGCAAAGACGGGCTGCGGACGCTGATGTTTGTTGATGAAATACACCGTTTCAACCGTTCGCAGCAGGATGCGTTTTTGCCCGTTGTGGAAGACGGCACGATTATTTTGATTGGCGCAACCACGGAGAATCCTTCGTTTGAGATGAATTCGGCACTGCTCTCGCGGATGCAGGTGGTGGTTTTGCAGCGCCTCGATGCGCCTGCCATGCGGCAATTGCTGACGCGGGCGGAGCAGCACATGACGCGGCCATTGCCCATTACGGCAGAGGCGCGGGAGATTCTGGTTGGCATGGCTGACGGCGACGGCCGGGCGCTTTTGAATTTTTGCGAAATCCTGTTTAGCCATAAAGGCAAGCAGATGGATGCGAAGGCGCTGACGCAGTATTTGCAGAAACGCGCGCCGCTGTACGACAAGCGGCAGGAGGCGCATTACAACCTGATTTCGGCGCTGCATAAATCGTTGCGCGGGTCGGATGTGCAGGCGGCGCTTTATTGGCTGGCGCGGATGCTCGATGGCGGGGAGGACCCGCTGTATATTATGCGCAGGCTGGTGCGGTTTGCGGTGGAAGATATCGGCATGGCTGACCCGCAGGCGCTGGTTCAGGCGAATGCGGCGAAGGAGGCGTATGATTTCCTTGGTTCGCCCGAAGGTGAATTGGCGATTGTGCAGTGCGCGATTTATCTGGCGACAGCGCCGAAGTCCAATGCAGCGTATATGGCGCAATCGGCGGCGAATAAGGATGCGCGGACGTATGGTTCGCTGATGCCGCCGATGCATATCCTGAATGCGCCGACAAAACTCATGAAAGAGCTGGGCTACAGCAAGGGGTATGATTACGACCACAGCGCGGAAGACGCGTTTTCGGGGCAGAATTATTTCCCCGACGGCATGGCGCGCAACGATTATTACCAGCCGGTGGAGCGCGGGTTTGAGCGCGACATCATTAAGCGGCTGGAATATTGGAGCCGCCTGCGCGAAAAGAAAAACGCCTGATCCCTACTGATTCAGCTGGTTGAAAAGGTCGTCCACCACGTGCTGGCTGGATTTTTCCTTGACCATTTTAGGCTCTTCGGGTTCTTCGTTGGCCTTGCCTTTTTTGCTGCTGGAGGTGCTGCCTTTACCGTTTTTCTTGGATTTGGCGGCGCCCTTTTTCTTTTTGCCCTTGTCCGTTTTCGGAGGTCCTGCGGGGCCACCTTTTTCAGTGCTGATAGGGGCTACGGCATCGCCTTCGTCCGCGCCATCGTCAATGGCTTCGGGGGTGGTTGCGTCGGGGGCAACGGCATCGGGCGCGGAGGCTGCGACTTTGGCGGCGGCTGCGGCGGGCGGCACTGCGCCGCCCTTGGAGGTTGAGGTGGTGGCGCCGGGGCGCTTGTAGCGGGCGCCTTTGTCAGTGTTTTCCACGCCGAATGTTGCGTCGGATGCGCGTTCCTTCACGTTGGATTTATCGGGGTCGGGCAGCGGCGGGGCCAGTTTGAAGCCGCCGTTTTCGCTGGGGTCCTGTTCTTTGCCGGAGCGCGCAATGGCGGCTTTGGGCGAAGCTTCAGGCTCGGCTTCGGCACCGGGCAGTGATGGGGGTTCGCCGTTCATGTCTTCTTCGGCGGCATCTACGGAAGGAAGCACGAGGCCGTCTTCGCCGGTGGCGGTGTCTGCGTCGTCTTGGGTGTCGAGCGAAGTTTTGCGTTTTTTACCGTTCAGCATATGCATGATTTCGCGCTTTTTGGTGCTGGCTTCTTCTTTGAGCTGGTCGGTTTTTTCGTCTTTGGTGAGGGTGGCCGAATCCTGGAAATCGGTGTCCATTTTCTCTTCGTCCTGCTTTTCAAGCGAGGGGGCGAGGTTTTCGACCGGGGCCACGAGGTTGTTCATGGCGGCGTTGTTGGTAAAGCGCGGATCGGGCTTGGGCAGGTTCAGGTTGGTGGCGTTGGGGTCGAACTCATGGCCGATGGGTACTTTGGCTTCGTCGGGGGTTGCGCCACTTGGCGGGTCGGGTGGGCCTTGCGCGAAAGCGGGCAGGGGCGCAAACGCCAGCGATGCCAATACCATCAATACAAAAAACCGCGCACGGCACACAAAGCTCATAGATACTCCAGGATACAAAACAAAAGCGCAAGGCACCCCACTATTGGGCCGCCTTGCGCTTTAAAAGTCAACTTACAACTGTGTTAGGCAGCTGCTTTATATTCTACTTCTTCTTCCTTCAGTGCCTTCTGGTAGCTCGGCAAAGCGATCACTTCCTTCAGCAGGCGCTTTACATTGGCGCCAAGGACAACGCCCTGGAAATTAGGGCTCCAATTAGCAATAACGGTAAGAAGGATGTCGGCTGCGGTAAGGGTATCGCCAGCGATATACTTCGAGGTTGCAAGTTTTTCATCTACTTCCTTCCATAATTTGTTGATGCTTTCCACGGTGGCTTTCATCAGCTCGTCGCGCACTTTGGCATCGAACTGCGCGTGGAGCAGGCCAAAGCCCTTGCCGTAGGCAGGGTGCAGGGTTGCGTTGCCGAACATCAGCCATTCCAGCGCCTGCGCGTGGGCATGGCCATCTTTAGGCAGGAGTTTGCTTTTGTGCTTTTCCATGAGGTACAGCATGATGGCGGCGCCTTCGCGGATCACTTTGCCATCGTCCACCAGCACGGGAACCTGCCCGCGGGGGTTGATTTTCAGGAATTCGGGGCTCTTTTGCTCCCCCTTCATGGTCAGGATGCGTTTGGTTTCAAACGGCACGCCGATCTCGTTCAAAATGACGTGGATGGCCATTGAGCAAGCGCCGGGGGAATAATAAAGCTGATACATAGGTAGTCTCCTGTGTGAGGGATAATGCCAGAGGCCCCATAGATATAGTCCCCGCAAAAGCTTTTTCCAGAGGGGTGAAGAAAATATTAGGTGAGGCGGGGTTTTAGCTGCTATTGTCGTAACTTAACTATGCAGGATGCCCATGTTAACCTTGTACCAGTTCCCCGGCCCGTGGGATGTTTGCAGCGCAAGTTGCTTCTGTGCGAAGGTGGAGGCATTTTTGTGCTGGAAAGAAATTCCGCACCATGTGGTGAGCAGCCTGAAGCTGAAGGGCGCGCCCAAGGGCAAGGTTCCTTATATTGAAGATGAAAACGGCAAGCGCGGCGATTCAGAGCTGATTCTTTCCTATTTATTCGAAAAGCATAACATATGGCCAGATGCGGATTTGTCGCCGGAGCAGCAAGGGCAGGCGCGGGCCATCCGTTATTTGTGCGAAGAGGGGATTTACCGGGCGACGAGCTATTACCGGTTTGTGGACGATGCTGGCTGGGCGATTACGCGGGCGTTTTTCCTTTCGCCGTTTCCTGCATGGGTGCGGCCCATTGCGGGGTGGCAGATTCGCAAATATGTGCGGGCGCAGCTGGTGCAGCAGGGGTTGGGGCGGCATAGCCATGAGGAAATAGGGCGGATGGTGACCGCTGATATTCAGGCGCTTTCGGACATGCTGGGCGACAAGCCGTTCTTTTTCGGTGAGCAGATGCATATGGCGGATATTGTGGCGTTTTCGATTATTTCGAATGTGCTGGTTCCGCCGTATGCGAATGCGGCTTCACAGGCGGCGAAGGCATTGCCGAACCTAGTTGCGCATACGGCGCGGGTGCGGCTTGCGTGTTTTGGGGCGGTGTGATGCGTATTTTGCTGCTGTTGCTTTTGCTGCTGCCGGGCGTTGCGTTTGCCGACGATAAGCTGCATGTGCAGGGCAATAAAATTTTCTATGGCGAGAAGGAAGTGAATCTTCAGGGCGTGGCGGTGGGCGACCCGCTGATTGCACGGGAGAACAGGCCGCTTTCCGATTATGCGCTGATTTCGAGCGACTGGAACGCGAATGTGGTGCGGATTTCCATTCACCCCGGCACATGGCGCGATTACGGGCGTAAGCAGACGATGGAATTGCTGCGCAGCAATGTGAAGGCGGCGGTGGATTCGGGCATGTTTGTGATTATCGTGTGGCAGGCAATTGGCGTGCCGGACGCGTATATGCAAAAAGCGCCGGACCGCACGGTGGACGATCTTTACGACACCGACTTTGAGCTGGCGAAGGATTTCTGGCGGCAGGTGGCGAAGGAATTCGGGCAGGACGGGCGCATCATGTTTGAGCTGTGGAACGAACCGGTATGGCCGGAGATGGATGACGGCACGCAGATCAACCCGCACTGGGGCGAGCTGAAACCGATGTGGCAGACGCTGGTGGGGCTGGTGCGCTATTACAGCGACAATATCGTGATACTGACCAGCAATGGCTGGGGCTACAATATTCGCGGGATTCGGGAAGACCCGATTGACGACGCCAATACGGTGTATGCGTGGCACGTCTATGCGGGCACCGATGGCAACGACCCGGCGCTGTGGGAGCAGAATCTGGATGGGGTGTATTTTAACAAGCCGGTGATTGTGACGGAGTGGGGGTTTGACCCGACGCCGGGACACAAGACTTCGGGCACTGCGGAAGGCTTCGGGTATTTGTTTGCGGATAAGTTTATCCGGGATAAGCATTTGCACTACACGGCGTGGTGCTGGCATCCGGTATGGACCCCGCCGATGCTGATGCCGGACTGGGAAAACACCACCGATTACGGGGCATTTGTGAAGGCTATTTTGTGGCGGGTGCCGAAGGAATCGCTGGTAAGGCCGCCTATGCCTGAGTTAAAGAGTGGGCCTGAGGTGAAGAGTGTGCCGGAGACCAATGGTGGGACGTGACAGGCTGGTTTCAGGGCTGGGCGTTTTGGTGCTGCTTGCTTTTGCGGGCAGTCTTGGGCTGGGGTTTATAAGCCCCATTTATTATGATGATGCGCGCAATGCTATTGGCAATTTGCGCGGTGGGTATGACGGCTGGGGCGCGGTGAATGTGCTGCCTTACTGCGGGCTTTCGTTTTTTGTGCCGTTTCCGGTGATGTTTTTGCCGGGGCGGTTTTTGGCGTGGCTGGCGCAGGTTCCGGTGGATGATTATATGGGACTGCGGGCCAATGCGCTGCTGATATTGCTGGTTTGGCTTGGGTATATGGTGTGGTTTTTGAAACGGCATTTATATACGCAGTGGCCATGGTTGTGGTGCGCGGGGCTGGTTGCGGGCGTGTGCAGCGCGGGCACAATGCCGATGATGCTGTTTCAGTCGCGGCCCGATGTTGGGCTTTTATGCGTGGTGACGCTTTTGGTTACCTTGCCGCTGGTGTGCCGGGGGCAGGTGTGGACGGGGCGCAGGCAGGCACTGGTGGGGGCGGGGCTTGTGGTGATGCTGTCGTGGTATTTTTCGGCGCATCCGAAAACGATTTTATATGCGCCGCTGGCTTTTGCATCTATCGGGTTTTTGCCGTTTGGCAAGCGGGGGCGGATTGCGATGGTTTTGCTGGTTGGATTGTTGGTAGTGCAGTCGCTGATGCATTGGCAGCAACGGCTTTACTGCCCGGACGACAAGCGGGTGCAGACGATGCGCGAGACGCAGGCCATCACGCCGGGCATGATTATGGGCAAAGTAAACCGGCAGATGGATAGTTTCTTCGATAAAAACCGTGGTTATGAGCGTATGATGTTTGACGCGGCCAATGGGCTGGATGAGCCAGGGTTGCCGCTGCTGATGATGCTGCGCTACGGGCTGCTGATGACGGTTGCGGGTGTTTTGTTCCTTGTTCCGGCGTGTGTGCATTTCGGGCTGGTGCTGGCGTTTAATTTCCTGCACATCCACATGTATGTGCGGCGCATGTTATTTGGCGTGGGCGTGAAATGGCGTATTTTGCCGGATGACACGCTGGCCTCCACACTGGTGGATTCGGCGTTTTCGCTACTTGTGCTTGGCGCGGTGATTATGCTGCTGCGGGCGCTGATTGTGTTTGTGCGCTCTGCGGGCAAGCGGGAGTTTTTGGCGCCGGGGGTGCTGCTGCCGGGGTTGCTGCTGCTGGGGATGCTGGCGCAGGCGGGTGTGCAGATTGCGAAGAATTTTTATGAATCGCCGTTTATCTGGCCGTGCCTGTTTTTGTTCTTTGTGATGGTTGCGGCGTGGCCCATGTGGCGGGCGGCGTTTGTGGCGCGGCAGCGGCGGGTGCTGATCACTATATTCATAATGTCGCTGTGTAGCCAGGCGTTGCTGCTTACGGTATTCGTGCCGGTCACGTTTGCAGCGTATGCTGCGGCGGACCAGAATGGCGTGCTTTCGGGCAATGAGGTGCTGATGTCGCCGTTTGATTACAAGGCGGTGGCGGCGAATGTGCATGGGGTTGCCGGACAGTGCGGGTTTGCTGATGATGCGAACACTAAGCGGGTGATGGTGGACCATGTGACGTATATGGCGATGAAGCATACCAGCCAGCCGCTGATGTACCGGGTGAGTTTCAGGAATGAAGTGCCTGATACTGCAGAGGGCATGGCCGCGATGCTTCGCAAGCGCGAGGGGGCAGGGGTGGTGATGCAGTGCCGCTACGTGCCGGAAGAATGGCTGGGCAAGGCGAAACAGGATCACGGGTTTTGCTGCCTGAAGACGGGCGATCTTGATATAACGGACGCTGCCCCTTAAGCTTACGGGCGGGGGAATGAAACTTTTGTAATGTGGGAAACAGCTTCCGTTAATGGGGCTTTGGGCATACTGCGCTCATAACACCAAAGGAGAGACCGCTATGAAACACCCCGCCATATTAAGCCTTGCTGCTTTAATGGCATTATCTGCGTCCAGCCCGGCATTTGCCTGGTATGACAACCACCGCGACCATTATTACTCTAATTATGGGTATGGCCATTCGGCTTCGCGGGTTGTGATTGTGAACAGGCCTGCGACGCGGGTGGTGGAATATCAGGAACCGTATTACCAGACGGCCAACTATTACCAGCCCGCCACGGTACAAACCACGCAGGTCCATTGCGATAACAGCTTCAACCCGGTGACGGGTATTGTGGGCGGCGCGCTGGGCGGTATTGCGGGTAATACGATCGGCAAGGGCAGCGGCCGCACTGCCGCCATCATCACCGGGGCTGTGCTTGGCACGACCGTCGGTGGCAGCGCCGGAGGCACGCATTGCACCCAGCAGGTTGTGTACCAGTCCCCCCCGGTACAGCCCCTGCTGGTGCAGAGTGCCTCCGCGCAGACTTGCAGCGATAATAGTGGCACCGAAGGCCGCTACTGCCGCGAATACCAGAACACCTCGACTGTGGGTGGGCGCGCCTCGCAGACCTACGGCACGGCCTGCATGCAGCCCGACGGCAGCTGGGAGATTGTGAACTAAGCTACCGTTTTATTAATATAATTAGTTGATTTTGACGTCGGTGGCCCCGTGAGGGGTTAAATAAGGCGAAAAAGCCGCAAAAAACGCTTTCCCAAAGGGGTTCTTTTGCTATATACAACGCTTTCTCCCGCGAGGGTAAACCCTTACTACTGACGTTCAAAAGGAATATTGTCATGGCTGTACCTAAAAAGAAAACCAGCAAATCGAAGCGTAACATGCGCCGCGCGCACGACGCTCTGGGCACCGTAACCGTGGTTGAAGATAAGACCACCGGCGAACTGAAGCGCCCGCACCACGTTTCCAAAGACGGTCATTATAATGGCCGCAAAGTGACCAAGGACAAGGTTCACCAGTAAGCTCCCGGTTCAGGCCGATGCCGACTGGGAATATCCAGTTACCCATCGCTCTTGACGCCATGGGCGGGGATCATGCCCCAGCCTCCGTGCTTCGTGGCGCTGAAATGGCGCTTATCCGCCATCCCGGCATCAAGTTTATCCTGTATGGCAACCGCTATATTCTTGAGCCGTTGCTGCAGGACATCCCGAATTTAAAAAACGCGTCGCGCATTGCGCACACCGAAGTGGTGATCGCGGGTGACGACAAGCCGTCGCTGGCAGTGCGCCGCGGGCGGCAGTCCAGCATGTGGCTGGCGATTGATTCCGTGAAAGACGGCCAGTGCTGCGCAGTGGTTTCCGCTGGTAACACCGGCGCGCTGATGGCGATGTCGAAATTGATTTTGCGCACGTTGCCCGGTATTTCGCGCCCGGCGATTGCGGCGTTGTTCCCGACGCTTCGTGGCGAATCGGTGATGCTCGACTTGGGCGCTAATGTGGAATCGAGCGCGCAGGACCTTTACCGGTTTGCGATTATGGGTAATGCGTTTGCCCGCGCGGTGCTGGGGTTGAACCGCCCGAAAATCGGTTTGCTGAATGTGGGTTCGGAAGAACTTAAAGGCCGCGACGAAGTGAAAGAAGCGAACCAGCTTTTGAAATCCACCAGTATTGATTTGAATTATCACGGGTTCGTGGAAGGCAATGATATTGCCGCGGGCGTTGTGGATGTTGTGGTGACGGATGGGTTCACCGGAAACGTTGCGCTGAAAACCGCTGAAGGCACGGCGCGGTTGATTCGCACATATTTGAAAGATGCGTTTAACAGCTCGCCTATTTCCAAGACGGGCGCGGTGCTGGCATCGGGCGCGCTGAAAGTGGTGAAAGACAAGCTGGACGACCGCAAACGCAACGGCGCGATGTTTTTGGGCCTGAACGGTATTGCCGTGAAAAGTCACGGCGGCGCGGATGCGTTTAGTTTCTGCCATGCGATTTCGGTGGCGGTTGAGCTGGTTGCGCATCATATCAACAGCCGCATCATCGAAGAAATTACGGGCATTGATACCCAAGCCATGAATCACTCTATGGACATGTCGCAGGTGATTGAAGGCGAGGTGCTGTAATGAAGCGCGCCGTCGTTCTCAGCACCGGGGCATACCTGCCCGCACGTATTATGCCCAATTCCGAATTGGAAGCGATTGTTGAAACCAGCCATGACTGGATTGTAGAACGCACCGGCATTGAGCAGCGCCACATCGCCGCCGACGGGCAGGTGACATCCGACCTTGGCTATGAGGCGGGCAAGCAAGCGCTGGAGTGCGCAGGTGTTTCTGCCGATAGCGTTGACCTGCTGGTGCTTGCCACCACCACGCCTGACGACACCATGCCCAGCACGGCGACGAAAATTCAGCATCGTTTGGGTATGACGCGCGGTGCGGCGTTTGATGTGAATGCAGCATGCAGCGGGTTTGTGTATGCGATGACGGTTGCGAACAGCTTCATTCAATCCGGCAATGCGAAGCGCGTATTGGTGATTGGCGCGGAGACGTATTCGCGCATTCTGGATTGGACGGATCGCGGCACGTGCATTTTATTCGGTGATGGCGCGGCTGCCGTATTGCTTGATGCACAAGAACAAAAAGGTGATGCGAGCGATCGCGGCGTTTTACACAGCGCGATACATTCCGATGGCCAGTACACCAACCTGCTTGCGACGAACGGTGGTGTTTCTTCCACCATGACGTCGGGAAAAATGTTTATGGTGGGCAAAGAAATTTTCCGCCACGCGGTGACTAAAATGCCGGCGGCGGTTGAAGAAGGCCTCGCTGCATTGAACTTACCGCTCTCTGCGATTGACTGGGTGGTGCCGCATCAGGCGAACCGCCGCATATTAAGTGGGGTGGGGCAGAAGCTTCAGGTTTCTGACGATAAAGTGGTCTGCACCGTGCCTAAGCACGCCAATACTTCGGCGGCTTCTATACCCCTTGCTTTAGACGTGGCAAGCCGGGATGGGCGCATTAAACAAGGACAATTGCTTGTTTGTCCGGCACTTGGCGCTGGTTTGACCTGGGGCTGCACAATTTTGCGCTGGTAACCCTTTCCTAACGTATAGCCAGTAACATACTGATAGTTGTCAATAGGTATAATTGGCAATTTATTGAGATATTTTTCATCATGCGCTTGAAAAGACTCTAAAAATAAAGTACTAATAGAATCGTCGTTAACATAGAGAAGAAGAAAAAATTATGCCTAAAACGTTGACTCGTGCAGATCTCAGCACCTCGGTATATAACAAAATTGGCCTTTCTCTGCAGGAATGCAATTCCCTGGTTGACGCAGTCATCGAGGAAATTTGCACCGGCCTTGAACAGGGCGACTCGGTAAAACTCTCTTCTTTCGGCACTTTCAGCCTGCGCAAAAAGAAGCAGCGCATGGGCCGCAATCCGAAAACCGGTATCGAAGTGCCCATCACTTCGCGCACTGTGCTTTCGTTCAATGCGTCCAATTTGCTGAAAAGCAAGGTTAACACTGGTCTTTCCGGCAAGGGCTACACCCCGCCGGCTGAAAAGAACACTGACTAGGCTTAGCTGATTCCGTCGGTTGGTGGATGAGGCAAGGCCTTCTGCAAGGAGGTTCTGAATGCAATTCGATCTACTGCAAAACGACCTGTTCTCCACGGACGAACCCCAAGCCTCCCCCGCTAAAAAGACCCGAACACCATCGCAAAAGCCTGAAAAGGCTGTAGTTGCCGCCCAAGCACCGGCAGAGTTGCCGCCGCTTCCGGCCTCCATTTTATCCGCGCTGGCGCAGCCGCCAGAAGCTGAATTCCACGATATTGAGCCGGAAGGCGAAGATATTGGCGACGAAGAATTAGCCGCAAACCAAAAGTCGCCTGACGCATTCAAGACCATCAGCGAAGCTGCTACGCTGCTCGAAGTGCCGCAGCATGTGCTTCGCTTCTGGGAGAGCCGCTTCTCGCAGATTAAACCCATTAAGTCCCGTGGCGGGCGCCGCTATTACCGCCCGGAGGACATGAAGATCCTCGGCACCATCAAGCATCTTCTTTACAAGGAAGGCTACACGATCAAGGGTGCGAAGAAGGCTTTTGCGCATTTAAAAAAGACGGATCTGGCGCCTGTGGCGATGAGTGCCGAGAGTGCGAATTCGCTTTCGTTCGATCGGGTTTTTGCGCAAATGCCTGCGCGTGAATCGCTTACGCGCGCGCAAATTTCGCAGCTTGGATCGCTCAAAAACGAGCTGATTTCCTTGCGCGACACGCTGAAGATGCACATGTAATGTTAATAAATTTAACTGTGTAATTTCAATTTCTTGCGCCTAAAAAAATCCCCAGAAGTTAACTAATATTTTGTTTTTTGTCACACAATTGTATTAAATAAAGTTTTGTTAAGGTGTCTGCTTTATTGTATATTAAAGCTATCTACTGAGGTTACTCACCAAGTGGGTTACGTACTCAGATTACGGTGATAGTAGATCTTTTAATTAGTGGCTCATTTGGAAAGAGTGATTTTATGAAAACAGACACACATGAGTTTAATATGACTTGGAAAGCCTTGTTGGTTTTCATGTTGGCTGTGCTGATTACGACCCTGCCGGACCTGGCTTATGCTTATGATTCGGACCTTGGTTACGTTATCTGTAGTGCTGCATTGCTGTTCACCGGTAACGCCGGTCGCGGTCTTGCTACTATCGGTATCTCGATCCTCGGCGTTGGCGCTCTCTTGGGTAAAGTATCCTGGGGTCTTGCCATCGTGGTTGGTGTTGGTATCGCCATGGTGTTCTTCGCCCCCGGCATCGTTACCGCCGTATCGGGTGTTGGTGGTTGCTAAGCTTCCGCTAGACGACATACAAAAAAACCCCCGGTCCGCCGGGGGTTTTTTTATGCCTGAATTCCAGTTTTTTTAGTAAGCGCGGCTCATGCAGAAATCCACGATGTCGAGCATGGCGGCTTTGGCGTCGCTGTCGGCGAAGATTTCAAGGGCCTGTTTGGCCTTGCTGCAATAGCGTTCGGCCATCTGGAGGGTTTGTTCGATGCCGTGGTATTTATTGATGATGATGAGGGCCTGTTCGAAGTCTTCGGGGGATTGTTCGAGGTCGGAGAGGGTCCGCACCCAGAAGACGCGTTCTTCACGCGTGGCGCTGGCGTAGGCCAGAATGACGGGCAGGGTGATTTTGCCTTCGGCGAAATCGTCGCCGATGGATTTGCCCAGTACGGCCTGGTCGGCGGCGTAGTCCAGCGCATCGTCAATCAGCTGGAAGGCAATGCCGATATAGATGCCGAATTCGCGGAGCGCATCTTCGGCGCCGGGTTCTTCGGCGACGACCGCGCCCAGTTCGCAAGCGGCGGCAAACAGCACGGCAGTTTTGCTGGAGATGATTTGCAGGTAGTTTTCAATGCTGGTTTCGGGCTGGCCTTCGGTCATGAGCTGCATGACTTCGCCCTTGGAGATAACGGCGGCGGCGTCGGACAGGATTTTCAGGGATTTCATGGCGCCGTCGGCCACCATGAGCTGGAAGGCCTGGCTCAGGAGGAAATCGCCGACGAGGACGCTGGCTTTGTTGCCGAAGAGTTCGTTGGCGGTGGCGAGGCCACGGCGGAGTTTGCTTTCGTCCACCACGTCGTCGTGCAGGAGGGTTGCGGTGTGGATGAATTCCACGGCGGCGGCCAGCGCGATATGGCGCGGGCCCTGATAGCCGCAGAGCTGGGCGCTGATAAGGGTCAGCGCGGGGCGGATGCGCTTGCCGCCGGAAGCTACGATGTGGCGCGAGATGTCGTGGATCAGGGGGATTTCGCTGTTGACGCGCTCAAGGATGAGGGCATCAACGCGTTTAAGGTCGGGTGTGATGAGTGCGTAGAGCGCGTCGAGCGTCGCGGTTTTCTGGGTTTGGAGGGCGGCGGTGGACTGGCTCATGGGCGGGTGGCTCGCTGAAAAAGTTAACGCCATTAAGGCATACAGGTAATGGGGGCCAGATTCAAATGTTTTAGGGGGCTTAGGCGGTCACATTATTGTTGCTGGCCATGATGTCTTTCATGGGGTTCACGGGGAACTCTTTAACCGATTGAAAGGCAAGGCTGCCCTTGTAGCCTGTGACTGCGCCCGTGGCGGTGTAAATGGCCAGAATGTCTTGCTGGGTTTCCGTGTCGAGGGGGGTGAAGGTGCGGATGACGAGGTCGAAATTGACTTCGGAATCCTGCTTACGCACGAAGCCGTCCATTTGCAGCTCACCGAGCTGGGTAAGGTCCAGCTCGATCACGAAGCGTGTGTCTTCGGATTTGGTTTCGGGCTGGCCGTCTTTGCCCTGTTTGCGGTCGCGCTTGGTGAAGAGGCGGACCTGCTGGGGGATGCCGTCTACGGCCACAGGAAAAAAGAGGGACTGCCACTGGTTGGGCTTGGTGTCGTTGAACTGGCTTGCGATGCTGGCCATTTCGCCATCGGCTTTTTTGATGAGGTTGCCCTGCCCATTATCTTCAAGCCATTTGACATTGTCTTTGCCCAGCCAGCTGCGGATGCTGCCGCTACGCAGGGTGCTGATGAAAAAGATTATGCCGGAGCCGATGTCCTTGGGGGAGAAGTTTGGGGCTTGGGCCAAAGTGTTGATGACGGGGAGGTTGGTTTGGACTTCCGCGCCGGGGGTGCGCCCGGAGAGGAGGCTGAATATCTGCTGCAGGCTGGACCATTGCTGCGCGAGGGTGACGAGTGGCGCGGGCTGGGTGCTGGTGGGCGCGCCGGGGGCGAGGTTGAAATTTAAGCTGGAAAGCGCGGGCGGGGTGGTTTGCAGCACGCGCAGGGTGATGGTGCTGCCGGTGGGAAGCGCGGTTTCGGGCTGGAGGCGCACCACGCCCAGCGGGGTCTGGATAAGGGCTTCGCCGGTGGTTTCGTGGCCCAGTACTTGAGATGTGATGGTCTGGCCGATGAAGTTGGCGGCGGGGGCGGCGGTTTGGATTTGCGGGGCCTGCACGGTGGTGCCGGGGGTGCCGGTTGGTGCAGCGGGCGGGGTGAGCTGGATGGTTGTGGAGGGCGTTGGCGTGCTGGTTTGGATGGGAGTGGCTTGTGGTGCTACGGGTGCGGCGGGAAGCGTTTGGGGTGTAGTGGTTTGTGAGGTTGTGGCGGGAAGTGGCTGAATTTGCGTGGGAGTGGCGGCGGGTTGGGTTGTCTGGGGTGTGACATTTTGTGAGGTGGGCGGGGTGATGGTTTGGGTTTGCGGCACTGTGGCGGGTGCTGCGGGTTGTTGAACCGTGGTGGTTGGGTTTAGCGCGGGCGTGGAGGGGGCGGAAGGAGTTGGCGGGGCCGTGGGTGCGGCGGGAGTGGTTTGGATGGTTGTGGGGGGCGTGGGAATGGCGGCGGGTTGGGTGAGGGTGGTTGTGCTGGCGGGGGCGGCTGGCACAACTGTGGCAGGTGTTGGGGTGGTGGTTGGTGCGGGTTGTGCGCCAGTTTGTGCTGTTGCTTGTGGTGCCGTTTGTGGTGCAGTTTGTGGAGTTCCGGCGGCGCGGGCGTAGGCGGCGTAGCTGGCAGGAATGGGGGGTGTGGTGGCGGCAGGTGTCGTGGCTTGGGGTGTGGCGGAGGTTGCGGGAGGTTCTACGGATACGACTTTCAGGGCGACCTGGGTTCCGGCGGGCAGGGGCGCAGGAGTGGTGGCGCTGGTGGTGGTAGGAATCTGGGGTTTGATTAGGGTGCCGAAGACGGTGATGGTATTTGGGGCTTCGGGTTCGGAGGCAATGTTTGCGGGCACGGACGCATTGAGCGATACCAGCGCGGAAGGTGGGCGGTACTGGGAGGTGAGAAGGACTTCGGGTTGTTTGGCGAAGGAGGAGGTGGTTTCGGCGACCTCGGGGGACTGGCCGTCTACGCTTAAGATGCGGGCAAGGGACTGGTTGGAGGAATTGTCTACGCGGATGACGACTTCGCTGCCGATTTTCAGGAAGAAGTTGCTGGCAAATGTTACGTCGCCGCTGTCGGTGCGCAGGACGGGGTTGCCGCCGGAGTCGCGGTTGATGATGAAGCCGGTGAGGGTGGTGCCGTTTTCAATGCTGCTCAGGCCGGGGCTGGAATTGCTGCCGCTGGTGCCTTGCGGCACGGCGGGGCCTTTGATGGGCGCTTGCGGGGGGATGATGGAGATAAGGCGAATATCTGCCATTGTCTTACACCCCTTTTAGCGCTGCATTAACTTGATGGAGAGGGCGGCCGCGTCGGTGGCGGCGGTGGAGTGGGGGGCTTTGAACAGCAGTGATTTCTGGCTGCGGATGCTGTCTTTGACCTTGTTGTCGCGGCGGATGATGCCCAGCAGTGGTGGCGACATGCTGAGGAAATTGACGCAGGCCTTGTTGAGTGCGTGGTAAGTGGCTTCGCCTTCCTTCTGGGTTGCGGCCTGATTGATGGCGATGTTCATTTCGGGCGCGACTTTGTGGGCGCTTACGACCTTGATAAAGGCATAAGCATCCGTGAGTGAGGTAGGCTCGTCGGTGACGACAACGATGCATTTTGCGGCGAGGGCGGCGAGGAACTGCACGTGCTGCTCGATGCCTGCGCCGAGGTCAATGAGGATGAAGTCGTAATTTTTTTGCAGGGCATTCAGCTCTTCGGCCATTGCCTGCAGTTTTTCAAGCGGCAAGGCGGCCAATGATGCGGAGCCGGAGCGGCCTGCGATAATGTCGAAGCCGCCTTCGTCGTAGCGGGTGATGGCTTCGGCGAGGGTGTGGCGGCCAGCGAGCATGCTGCTCAGGTCGCGCTGGGGGGTGAGGCCCAGCTGCACGTCTACGTTTGCTAGGCCGATGTCGCCGTCGAACAGGAGGACGCTGCGGCCAGAGCGCGCAATCAGGTGGCTCAGGGTGACTGAAAGCCATGTTTTGCCCACGCCCCCTTTTCCAGAGGCTACGGCGATGATGTTGTTTTTACGAGTGTCGGTCATAGGTTTTAGCACCATTACGCATGTTTAGGGTGATTGCAACTGGTATCGCAGCAGCATTTGGGTGAGGGCAGCGCCATCCATCGGCTCCAGGAAGTCAATAATGCTTGAAGAGGCGCTGATATGGCTGAAGGCGAGCTTGTGGGAGGCGGCAGCAGAAATGACGCCGCCGAAGCGGCGGGCGGTGTCGGCGCGGGTGATGAGCAGGCGCTTGACGGGCATGGTGAGGAAGGCGTCGGCGATGTCTATGGCCTCCAAGCTGTCGCCGCCTGCGGGGAGGGTGAGGATGGGTTCCAGGGAGGAGGCGGTGCAGATGTGGTTTATTTCCTTCATTTCTTCGCGGTCGTAGGGGTTGCAACCGGCGGTGTCTACGATGATGTGTTCGGCGGGGGAGATTTTTTTGATAGCGCGGGCCAGCGATTCGGGGGTGGTGGCGACCTGCAGCTCCAACTCTAAAATATTGGTGAAGGCCTGAAGTTGTTCTACGCCGCCTGCGCGCTTGGTGTCGGTGGTGAAGACGGTTACGGGTTTTTTGTTGATGCTCAGATGCGCGGCGAGTTTGGCGATGGTGAGGGTTTTGCCGATGCCGGGAGGGCCGACCAGCATGAGGCGCTGGGGGGTGCTGAAATCCAGCGGGGCATAGGTGAAATAGTGGCTGAGGGTTTTTTCGAGCGCGAGCCTTGTGAAGGGCTGCTGGTCGCGCTTGGGCGACATCTGGTGCAGGGCTTCGATGCTGGCTAGTTCGCGGGGGTCGGCTTTGTTGAATATCTTTGAAATTAAAATTTCGGGGACGTTATGGAAGCGCAGGACGCTTTGCAGCTCGGAGCGGATGTTTTCGGCGCTGGCGGAGCTGATGGTTTTGGGCGGCGTGGCGGTTGGGAAGATGGGTTCGTCGCCGCCGTCGTGGGCGGCGGTGACGGTGATGCTTTTTTTGCCTTTTTGCGGCTCGGACGAAAGGATGATGGCTTCGTCGCCCATGGCGTCGCGCACCATTTTCATGGCGGTGGGCATGTCGGGGGCGGTGAAGGTGCGTAGGCGCATTTTCTAAATCTGGCCGAGGGTTTTGATGCGGGATTTGGCGAAGATTTCGTTTTGCGAAAGCACGACGGTGGTGGGGCGGAAGCGCTCGATGATGGAGCGCACATACGGGCGGATGGCGGGGCTGGTGAGCAGGATGGGCAGCTCGCCCTGAGCGGCGAAACGGTCGAAGGTGGTGCGCACGGCGTTGATGAAGTCCTGAATACGGGAAGGGGCCATGGACAGGACGCGCTCGTCGCCGTTGCCGGAGATTGCTTCGATAAAGAGCTGTTCCCACGCAGGCGAAAGGGCGACGATGGGGATGTAGCCGTTTTCGTTGAGGTTGGCGTGGCTGATTTGCCGCGCGAGGCGGCCACGGACATGCTCGGTGATGATGATGAAATTCGCCGTGCTGCGGGAGGCTTCGGAAATGGCTTCCACAATGGTGGAAAGATCGCGGATGGAGACCATTTCGCGCAATAGCGTTTGCAGCACGCGCTGGACGCCGCCGACGCTGATTTGCGTGGGGATGGTTTCGGAGACGAGCTTCTGCTGCGTTTTGCCCAGATCGTCGAGGAGCTTCTGGGTTTCGGCGTAAGACAGCAGTTCGGACATGTTGTCCTTCACCACTTCGGTTAAATGGGTGGTGATAACGGTTGGCGGGTCCACCACGGTGTAGTTGTGGAACAGGGCTTCTTCGCGCAGGTTTTCGGTAATCCAGAGGGCGGGCAGGCCGAAGGTGGGTTCGGTGGTTTCTTCGCCCGCGAGGTTGATTTTGCCGCCTGCGGGGTTCATGACCAGAAGCATTTCGGGCTTGATGTCGCCGCGGGCCGCTTCGATTTCCTTGACCTTGATGACGTAGGTATTCGGGGGCAACTGCATGTTGTCCTGAATACGTACCGAGGGAATGACGAAGCCCAGCTCGCGGGCCATCTGGCGGCGCAGGGCCTTGATTTGTTCGGTGAGGCGGTGGCCCTTCTGGTAGTTGATGAGGGGGAGGAGGCCATAGCCAAGTTCGAGGCGGAGGGAATCAATTTGCAGGAAGTCGGCGGCCTGTTCTTCGCCGGGTTTGCCTTCCACCTGCTGGCCTGCGGGACCTTCGAGCTGCTTTGCGCCCTTGGCGCCTTCGGGCGCTTTTTTGAACAGGCCGGCATCTGGGTTTTGTAGCATGTAGTAGCACAGCCAGCCGGTGAGGCCCGCAAGGCCCACGAAGGGCAGCATGGGGATGCCGGGAAGCAGTGACATGCAGGTCAGGAAGCCGGAGGTGATGCCCAGCGAGCTGGGGTTGCGGACCAGCTGGCCGATGACGGCTTTTTCGGCGGAGCCTGCGACGCCCGATTTGGTGACGAGGATACCGGCGGCGGTCGAGACGATAAGGGCGGGGATTTGCGATACGAGGCCGTCACCGATGGTGAGCATGGTGTAGGTGTGCAGTGCCTGTGAGAATGACAGGGAGTTTTGCACCACGCCGATTAAGATACCGGCAATGAAGTTGATGAAGGTGATGAGGATACCGGCGATGGCGTCGCCGCGTACGAACTTGGAGGCACCGTCCATGGAGCCGAAGAAGTTGGATTCGTCTTCGAGTTCTTTGCGGCGGGATTTGGCGACGTCTTCGGTGATGAGGCCTGCGGATAAGTCGGCGTCAATGGCCATCTGCTTGCCGGGCATGGCGTCCAAACTAAACCGCGCCGATACTTCGGCGATACGGCCGGAACCCTTGGTGATAACCACGAAGTTGATGATGGTGAGGATGCCGAAGATGATGGCGCCGATGACGATATTGCCGCCCATGACGAATGCGCCGAAGGCCTGAATGAGGTGACCTGCGGCGGCGGTGCCTTCGTGGCCGTGCGCCAAGATGAGGCGCACGGAGGCGATGTTCAGGGCGAGGCGCAGCATGGTGACGATGAGGAGGATGGTGGGGAACGAACTGAACTGGAGCGGTTTTTCCACGAACAGGCAGGTCATGAGGACCATCAGCGATAATGTGAGGGAGATGGCGAGGGCCAAATCGAGCAGGAAAGGCGGCAACGGCAGGATGAGCACCACGAGGATGCAGATGATGCCGATGGCGAAGAAAATATCGGCGCGCTTGCTGAGGCGATGCAGGATCACCATCGCGCCTTCGGAGCTGAAGCCTCCTGCGGTTGGTGGGGGTGTGGCGGCTTCGGCCATGCGATTACTCGCTCATGGTTGGCGGCGGGGGAACGGCTGCGCCGGAGTCGCTGTATTGTTTTAGTTTGTTGCGCAGGGTGCGGATAGAGATGCCCAGAATGTTCGCGGCGTGGGTACGGTTGCCGAGGCAGTAGTTCAGGGTGTCAATAATGAGTTCCTGCTCCACCGAATCCACGGTGCGGCCCACGAGCCCACCGGTGTTGCCACTGCTGGGCTTGGGCGAGGTTCCGGCGGGCGCGGCTGGCGCTGCGGCGGCGGGGTGGGAGTCGGTCATGCCTTGCAGGAGGATTGCTTCGGGTTCGATTTTTTCGCCGCTTGCCAGCAGTACACTGCGGTGCATGGAGTTTTCCAGCTCGCGGACGTTGCCGGGCCAGCCGTAAGATTGCATTTTGGCGAGGGCGGAATCCGAAAGTTTGCGCGCAGGGACACCGTTGGCCTTGGAGTATTTTTCGATGAAATATTCGGCGAGGGGTTTTACGTCGTCTTTGCGGTCGCGCAAGCTCGGCATTTCGAGGGCGATGACGTTCAGGCGGAAATATAAATCTTCGCGGAAGGTGCCTTTTTTTACGGCCTCCAGCATGTTGCGGTTTGAGGTGGCGAGAACGCGGATGTTGACCTTCACGGGTTTGTTGCCGCCGATGCGGTCTACTTCGCGCTCTTGCAGCACGCGCAGCAGCTTTGCTTGCAGGCGCATGTCCATTTCGCTGATTTCGTCGAGCAGGATGGTGCCGTTGTCGGCTTCTTCAAATTTTCCGATGCGGCGGGCGACCGCGCCGGTGAAGGAGCCTTTTTCGTGGCCGAAAAGTTCGGATTCCAGCAGGTTTTCAGGGATGGCGGCGCAGTTGACGGAAATCATGAGGTTGCCGGTGCGCTTGCTCTTTTTGTGGATGTAGCGGGCGATGACTTCTTTGCCGGTGCCGGATTCGCCGGTGATCATGACGCTGGCATCGCTTGGTGCGATCTGGTCGGCAAGCGCCAGTACTTTGGCGATGGCGGTGGAGGCGAAGATAACGGAGTGGGATTCTTCGGTGATGGCTTCCAGCACGGCTGCGATGAGTTCGGCGTCGGGCGGAAGGGGGATGTATTCCTTCGCGCCGGAGCGAATGGCTTTGACGGCGAGGTCCTTATCATTCTGCACGCCGCAGGCAATAACGGGCAGGTTGAAGCGTTCGCGCATGAGGAGGGTGACGAGTTTTTCGATGTCTTCGCGCACTTCGATCATGATGAGGTCGGCGCCCTGGCCGTCGCGCAGGGCATTCATTGCGCCTTCGATGTCGTCTACATGTGCGACTTTTGCGCCGCGTGAGCGGGCGATGGCGCTAGCTGCGCCAATCTGGCCGTAAAGGTTTCCGATGATGAGAAGGCGCATTTTTTTTGTATCCTTAGTTGATTAGTGCTTATCGGCCTTGATGATTTCGGTCATGGTGACGCCGATGCGGTCTTCGACGACGACCACTTCGCCGCGGGCGACGAGGCGGTTGTTCACGAAAATGTCAATCGGTTCGCCGACTTTCTTATCCAGCTCGATCACGGCGCCACGGCCAAGCTTCAGCAGCTGGTTTACCAGCATGTTGGCGCGGCCAAGCACCACAGTTACCTGTACGGGAATATCATACACCGTTTCAAGGCTTACGTTTTCCGCGCCTGCTTCGTTCATGGGGTCCATTATACCGTCGGCCATAGCTTACTCCTTGGTTTCGTTTTTAGTGTTGTCGGGTTCTTCAATTACGGGTGCCGGTTCTTCGGCGGTGGGGTTGGCCACGCGCTGTTCGAGGGCTTGCATGTCGGTTGCGGCGTCGCGGGCGGCGAGGGCGGTTATGTCGCCGACGGCTTTTTCGACGCGTGTCCAGAGGTCGGCGATGGAGTGGTTCATGCTGCCCAGCTTCCAGTCAATGCGGCAATCGGCCAGCGGAATGTTTGGGTCGCGCATGATGATGATTTCGGTGTGTTCGGGCAGGCGGGCGGCAAGCTGCTGGAGGTTTTTTTCCAGCGCGTCGCCCAGCGATTCGTGGGCGGTGATGGTGAGCTTGGCTTCGCCGACCATGGTTTCGCAGGCGCGGGCGGCGATGTCGCCCACCAGGGCTGCCGCGTTTTCAGAGATGGCGGCACCGGCAACTTTCTGGGCGATGGCCATGGCGACTTTAGGCATTTCCTGCTGCATGCCGATCACGAATTGCTGGTAGTGGCGCAGGATGGGGGTCATGCTGGATGCGAAGTTGCTATTGAGCGCGGCGATTTGCGCGTTGATGGCGGATTGCTCGCTCTGGGCTTGCTGGTGGCCTTCCTTGGTTCCCTCGAAGAAGCCTTTCTGGAAACCGTCGCGCTCGGCGGTTTTCATGTCTGCTTCGCTGAAGGTGGGCGGCGGAGGCGGGGCTTCCGGCTCGGCGGGTTTGCCGGTGGGGATGAAAACGCGCGCGCCGCCCACCATGTGGGGCATCAGGCCCTCACCCAGCGATTTCAGTTTCAGCGGTTCGACTTTCATCATGCTCATATTAGTAAATCAGCTGTTCGTCTTCGGAATCGCCGGCGATCACGATTTCGCCCTTGGCGGAGAGGTCTTTGGCTATACCCACGATATACATCTGGGCTTCGTCCACGTCTTTGATGCGCACGGGGCCCATGGATTCCATATCTTCCTTGAGAATTTTGGCGGCGCGTTCGGACATGTTTTTGAGGAACAGGTCTTTGATGGTGTCGGATGCGCCTTTGAGGGCGATGCCCATTTTGTCTTTGTCAATGGAGCGCATGAGGGTCTGGATACCTGCGGCGGCGATTTTTTGCAGGTCTTCAAACGTGAACATGAGCGCGCGTACGCGGTTGGCGGATTCGACGTTGCGCTCTTCGAGCTTGCCCATGAATTTACCTTCGGAATTGCGGTCGAAATTGTTGAAGATTTCGGCGAGCATTTCGTGGGAGTCGCGGGTTTGGCGTTTTGCGAGGTTGGACATGAATTCCATGCGGAGGGTTTTTTCGATACCTTCCATTACGTCTTTTTTCACCGATTCCATGCTGAGCATGCGCAGGATCACTTCGATGCTGAGTTCTTCGGGCAGGTTCATGAGAACGCGGGCGGCGTGGTCTGGCTTGATTTTGGAAAGCACCACGGCGATGGTTTGGGGGTATTCGTTTTTCAGGAAGTTTGCGAGGATTTCTTCCGAAACGTTGCCCAGCTTGTCCCATGTGGTGCGGCCTGCGGGGCCGCGGATTTCTTCCATGATGGAATCCACGCGGCCTTTGCCGAGGGCTTTGACCAGCAGGCGCTCGGTGTTGTCGTAGTTGCCCACCAGCGCGCCGGAGGCGGAGACACCTTCGGCGAATTCGACGAAAAGCTTTTCGACGATTTCAGAGCTTACTTTGCCGATGCCGGACATGATGGAGGAGAGTTCGCGGATTTCGTCGTCTTCCATTTTGGAAAATAATTTAATTGCGGTTTCTTCACCGATAGACATCAGGAACAGGGCCGCCTTCTGGGGGCCTTTGAATTTCTTGAAGTCGTCTTTATCGTCTTTAGCCGGGAGCTTTGCCATAGCCTGCACTCGCTTTTAACTTAGGATTCATTTTCCACCCAACCACGAAGCACATTCATGGTCTCGTCGGGGTATTTATCTATAATTTCATTCACCTTCTTCATGCTGCTGGAGCGCATGCCGCCTTTGATGTTGGCCACGTCAATCAGGCTTTCGTTGCCGTCGCCGCCCATGCCGCCCATGCCGCCGCCACCCATGCCGCCGGAAAGACGGCCCTGCTGCATGCCGCCGATCGGCTCAAGCGCTGCCAGTTCGCTGGATACACGGGCGCTGGCAGACTGTGACTGCTTGATGAGCTGGCTTACCGCGGGGCGCAATACCAACAGGATTGCAAGGATTGCGACGACTGCGATAATCAGGGTCTGGATGATGCTTTGTGCTTCAAACTTGAACTTCTGGAAGATGGATTCTTCGCCGACGTTGAAGGTTTCCTGCGTGAAGCGCATGTTTACGACTTCGATTTTGTCGCCGCGCTTTTCGTCGTAGCCCACGGCGGATTCCACGAGGGAGCGGATCTGCTTGATTTCTTCGTCGGTGCGGGCGGTGTATTTTTCGGAGTCGCCGCCAGCATAGGTGCCGTCAACCAGCACGGCGACCGAGAGCTTCTTTACGTCGCCGCCCTGTGAAATGAGGTTCTGTTCAGTTTTAGAAATTTCAAAGTTGGTTGTTTCGTTGGAATGTTCGGTGAGGTTGCTGCTGCTTGCGCCAGCGTCGCCGCCGGGGGCTGCGTTGGGCAGGTTGTTGGTGACGGATACGTTTTCCTTAGCGGCTTTGTCCTGGCTGTTTTCGCGTTCGGAATTAGACTGAACGCTGCGGGCTACCTGACCGTCGGGATCGTATTTAATGGTGTTGGTGACGAGGCGGTCGAAGTTCATGTCGGCGGCGACCTGCACGCGGACTTTACCTGCGCCGATAACTTTTTCGACGAGGTCTTCGAGTTTTTGCTGCATGCGGGTTTCATAGGCGGTGCGCTGGTCGGCGGCCATGGAGGCGCCAGCTTCGGCGCTGTCGCCGTCGCCGCGGGCCAGCAGGCGGCCATGGCTGTCAACTACGGTTACGCGGGAAGCATCAAGCCCCGGTACGGCCGAGGCAACAAGGTGCGTGATGGAGGTGACCTCGGACATAGCGAGTTCTTTGCCGCCGCGCATTTTGACGGTGACGGAGGCGGAGGGTTTGTCTTTATCGCGGGTGAAGATTTCGCGGCGGGGGGTGACCAGATGGACGCGGGCGGTGTCTACATCATTAATAGAGCCGATGGTGCGGGAAAGTTCGCCTTCGAGGGCGCGCATCATGTTTATGTTCATGACGAAGTTGGAGCTGCCGAGGGTTTCGGAGCGGTCGAAGATTTCATAGCCGACGATGGAACCGCCGGAGGGGATGCCCTGACCCGCCATGTCCATGCGCAGGCGCAGCACGCGGTCGTTGGGGACCATGATCTGGGAGCCGTTGCCGACCAGTTCATAGGGGGTGCCGGTTTTTTCGAGTTCGGCCACGATGCGGGAGGAGTCGTCGAGGGTGAGGCCGGTATATAAGGGAGCCATGGAGGCGGTGGTCATGCGCAAGGCCATGACGATGAAACCAACGATCAGGATGCCCGCGAGGCTTAAAAGCATCAGCGCGCTGGCGCGGTTCATGCTTTTGACGGTATCTACCAATGCACTCATTATCTATCTCCCCTATTCGCTTTTCCAGGGCTGGCCTTTTGTTTTTACCGCTTAGAGCAGTTGGCCTTAGAACCTAGATTATTCAGAATTTGCTAATTTTTTATTAATTGAAGGAAAATATTTCCTAGTTAGCGAAGATTCTATGCAAAAAATTCCTAGTACACAAGGGGAGGGGGCGTATTTTGCTGTGGGTAAACAGCGGTTTGTTGTGGATAAAATGCAATTCGCTGTGGATAAGTGGCGAAAGCATCTTTTCCGGCTAGGAGGACGAAAGCTCCTCGAACACGCGCGAGAGGCTGGCGGCAAACATTGGTAACGATACCGGAATGGGTATGATGAGAATCAGGCACCCGATATGCATCATCAGCAACATGCCGATATTCCATTTATAGCGCCCTTTGTGCTTTTGCACAAGCAGGCGCGAGGCATGCATTGACTCGATCAGCGACATGCCGCGGTCCATGATGAAGAAGGGCACGAACGCATAATATACAGAGACGAGAATGCCGGGAATGACGAGCAGCAGAAAGCCGCCGATCATCATTAAACCCACAGTGATAGCGGCGAACAGCAGCATTGACAGGTTGGGGGAAAGCTGCTCGTTCCAGAATTTTACGGAGAAGGGCTGGCCGCGGTACATGCGCAGGCAGCATACCAAATAGAGATAATGGAACATGACGAACACGAGCCACGAAAGGCCGCCGCCGATAACTTCGCCCAGCACACTAATCATGCCGGTTGCCACTAGAATGGTGAGCAGCAGGAGACCGCCGCCGAAAACGGTCATGATGCTGTTTTCGGAGGTGAAGCGCCAGCCTTCGTGCAGCAGGTTGATGATGCGCAGGGCCGGAATTTCGACGCGTTTGGGGGCGACTGGCTCAGGAGCCTGGTCGCGGCTGAAGAAAAGAGCGGTGTCGGCAAGCTGGTTGGCAGGGACGGGGGTTGGGGAATCGTCGGTGTAAATACCCGTGTCGGGGCCGATTTTGGCGGCCCGGATGCGGCGCATGATGGTCACCAAGTCGTGGGGGCCGTCTTTTGTACCTGATATATCAATATAATATTGTGTCATGCTGGCGGTGATACTAGGGTGCATCGCAGCATGGTGTCAAACGGAACCGCTGAAAATAATGCAGAAATAATGCAATAGTGGCAATCGGGCATGATTGACCCAGGGCGGGAATTAAATTAATATATTATGATGGCTTCAGTACAGTTTTCACTGTTGGGTTCGTTTGGCATTGGCGCAGTTACCGCTATGCTGATGTGTGGCGCGGCAAGCACCGCGCAGGCGGACGTGGGTAAGGTGGGCGCGAGCGGCAAGCCCATGACCATTCAGGAAGCCGCCGAAAATAAGCGTATCCGGGATCAGGTCGAGCGCGTGTTGAAGCGCCGGGAAGACGCAAAAAATAAAGCCGATAAAGATGCCGCCGACCAAGCCCTGAAAGACAAGGCAGCGTCGGATGCGGAAAAGGGCATTGTGCCGGATGCGACGGGGCCGACGGCGGTTGATGTGCCGGTATCGCCGGGGGCGGCGAAGGCAGATAAAACGCAAGCTGCTGCCGATGCGCCCGTGGTACCTGCGCTGGTGATTCAGTTCAACCATAACTACGTGAATTTTGACCGCGAGCTGCGGCATATGCTGGAAACCAGCGAGCGCAGCAAGAAGGCGGTGCATTATAATATTATATCCGAGGTTCCCGATCTTTCCACCACCGGGCGGCGCAACGACCGCACGACGGCGGCGTATGAAGATAACCTGAACCGGGTGGTTGACCAGTTCAGCCAGATGGGTGTTCAGCCATCACGCGTGAGTGTGAGCAGCAGGCCGAACGATAAGGTCACCGCGCAGACGGTGAGCATTTACCAGGACTAATCAGATTTATTGCCAGATTTATTGAAGGCTGGGCCGCGTCAGCCCCAACTTTAAATGATCGCTAATCTTCGATTAGCGAATGAGGCGGATGTTTTCAAGCACCTTGCTGTCGAGCATGTTGCTTTCGTCGAAGCTGAAATTGCCCGCAGCGGAGCTGTTGGTATCTTCTTCTTCGTCAACCTGCACTTTGTCGGTGCGCTTGAACTTGCCGTCAATGAAGGCGCCGTCTTCGATGGCGACCGTTTCATGCATGATGATGCCTTCGACGTTGCAGGTGGAAAACAACTGCACGTTTTTAGCGCGGATAAGGCCTTTTACGCGGCCATAAACCATAACCGTATTTGCAACGACTTCACCTTTGATGCTGCCGTTGGCGCGGATGGTGAGGATGTTGCAGCGGATGTTGCCGTTCAGGGTGCCGTCGAAATCCATGTTGCCATCAGACACGATGTTTCCCAGCACGTTCACGTCTGAGGTGATGACGGAGGGAATAAGGTCTTTTTTATTGCCGCCGGGAGTGCGGGCAACGGAGTTGGATTTGGGGGTATTGGGCGTGGTGCTATTCTTCGAGAACATGATGGCCGGCCTCCAGGAAGTTTTTGGGGTTCATCGCTTGGTCGTGGTAGCGCACTTCATAATGCAGGTGCGCGCCCGTGCTACGGCCAGTGCTTCCCTGAATACCGATTACTTCGTTCTTGCTGATCTTCTGGCCTTCCTTCACGAGGATTTCGCTGAGGTGGCCATAGCGGGTGACGACGCCGAAGCCGTGGTCAATATCAATGGCATTGCCATAAGCACCGTTGCGGCCAGCAGAGACAACAACGCCTGCGGCGGTGGAGTGGATTTTAGCGCCCGTGGGGCCAGCCATGTCGAGGCCGGAGTGGAAGGCCATGTGGCCGTTGAAGGGGTCAATGCGGTGGCCGAAGCTGCTATGTTCTTGATAGTTGCTGATGGGTTCGGCAAGCGGCAGGGTGTTCACGATCTTGGAGACCATGGCGAGTTCGTCGAGGTTGCCGAGCATGTCTTTAGCCTGGGGCGAAAGGGTGACGGTGCTGTCGTCGGGGATGTAGGGGCCGCCTGCGCCTTCATCATCGGCTTCATCGTCGGCTTTGCGGCTAGCTTTGAGTTTCTTTTCGCCCGGCAGCTGGCGCTTCAGTTCAGACATGTTGAGGCCGGTCTGTTTTACGATGGATTCCAGATTGTCCAAACGGCCGGAGGTTTTTTCCTGTACGCGCTGGACGATGGCTTCATTGGTGTTTTTGAGTTCGATCACTTTGCCTTCGAGCAGGGCGATGCGGGCGACGAGTTTGGCTTTGTCCATGCCGGAGAGTGCGGCGGCGGCGGTATTGACTGCTGGGGTGGCGCTGTCGCGCTTGTAGGGGCCTACATCCACATTGTCATCTACGGCGGGTTTGAAGTTTACGCCGAGGCTGCTTTCAATATGCGCGTTCGTGACGGAGCGAAGTGCCTGGCCTTGTTCTTTGAGGGCGGAGCGGGCGGCGATGAAGCTGCCGGTGGAGTAAGAGGCCCAGACGAAGCCGACGGAGAGCATGGCGATTGCGATAAACTGGAGATGGCCGCTGATGGGGATGTGTTTAACTTTGCGCTCGGAGATGATGATGATGTTGCGCTTGTGAAACCAACGCGCGAAAAGTTCCGATACCAGTTCGACTGCTTTCTTCATCTTGTAAGGCGCTCCCAAGTGTTTGCCGTTTCTTTTATTGCGTCCGCTCTAGTACGGCTGCAAAAAAACCATCTACACCATCTTCATGTGGCGTTAGCGATAAGTAGGAAACTGCCCCCTCATCATTTACGGGATTTTTATCCCATATTTTCTGGGCACATACAACCCTGAAATTATTGACGGTTTTTAACACTTCTGCGATTTGATTTTCATTCTCTTCTTTTAAAACTGAGCAAGTTGCGTAAATGAGGCGGCCACCGGGCTTTACAAGACGCAATGCAGACTGCAGCACGGACTGCTGAACTGCTATCACTTCGTCTAAATCTTTTTGTGTGAAGCGCCATTTGAGGTCGGGATTGCGGCGCCATGTGCCGGTGCCGCTGCACGGCGCATCAACCAAAACACGATCGGCAGTTTGCTTGTGGCGCTTGATGAAGGCGTCGTGTTCGGACGTTATAATATGTGTCTGGATATTGTCTGCGCCTGCGCGCTTGATGCGCGGGCCGATTTGCGTGAGGCGTTTTTCGGACGTGTCCATGGCGAGGATGCGGCCTTTGTTTTTCATGGCTGCTGCCATGGCCAAGGTTTTTCCGCCTGCGCCCGCGCAGAAATCAATCACGCGCTGGCCGGGTTGCACGTCGGTGATGAGGGCGACCATTTGCGAGCCTTCGTCCTGCACTTCAAACCAACCTTTTTTGAAAGTTTCGGACGTGAAGATGGGGCCGCGCTTTTCGAGGCGGAGGCCAACGGGCGAGGAGTCGGTTTCGGTGCAGAGGAAACCTTCCCTGTTCAGCACGGTTTTGAGTTCTTCGCGCGTGGTCTTAAGGGTGTTTACGCGCAAGTCGGTGTGGGCCTGTTCGTTCATGGCGCGAAGGGCGGCTTCTTTTTTTGCGCCGAAGGCTTCATCTAATAATGTGTCCATCCACTCTGGGTAATTCAGGCGCGCGTGGTCGGGCATGTCGGGATGCTCGATGTCGTGGCGCACAAGTGTTTCGATCATGCGGGTTTCGTCTTCGTGAAACGGCATGGGCGAGTATTTGCTGTCTTTGCAGATGCTGAGTATGGAGCTGGGGTTATAGTCTTTGCGCAGGAGGAGTGCGGCGATGACGTAGGTGCGGCCATGGACGCGCTGGTTCGTGCGCTCCAGCCACCATTCGAGGGCGGCTTTGTGGCGCAAAACCCAGTATACGAGTTCGCTGACCTGCCCGCGGTCCTTGCTGCCGATATAGCGGTGCCCGGTGAAATAATTTTGCAGCATTTTGTCGGCGGGCACGCGTTTTTGCGACATCCATGCCTGCAGGATCTGGTCCACCAATTCAATGGCGGCTTGGATACGGGCGCCGGGGGTCACGGCTAGCTTTCCGTACGGTAGTTAGGGGCTTCCTGCGTGATGGAGATGTTGTGGGCGTGGCTTTCGCGCAGGCCGGCGGCGGTGATGCGCACAAACTGGCAGCTGGTTTGCATCTCGGCGATGGTTCCATTGCCGGTGTAGCCCATGGCGGCCTTCAAGCCACCGATGAGCTGGTGGATGACGCCGGACACGGGGCCTTTGGAGGGGACGCGGCCCTCGACGCCTTCGGGGACGAGCTTCAGTTTATCGGCAATTTCCTGCTGGAAATAACGGTCGGCAGAGCCGCGCGCCATGGCGCCTACGCTGCCCATGCCGCGATAGGCTTTATAAGAACGGCCCTGGAAGAGGACTTCGTCGCCGGGGGATTCTTCGGTTCCGGCAAACAGCGAGCCAAGCATGGCGCAATCGGCACCAGCGGCAACGGCTTTGGCAAGGTCGCCGGAGAATTTGATGCCACCATCAGCAATGACGGGAACGCCGTGCTTGCGGGTGACTTCGGCAACCGACATAACGGCGGTGAGCTGCGGTACGCCTACGCCTGCGACGATGCGGGTGGTGCAGATGGAGCCGGGGCCGATGCCAACTTTCACGGCATCTGCGCCTGCTTCGATGAGGGCTTCGGCGGCTTCAGGCGTTGCGATGTTTCCGGCGATGACTTGTAGGTCTTTGGAGATGAATTTTACCTGACGCACGGCTTCGAGCACGCCTTTGGAGTGGCCGTGGGCGGTATCTACAATGATTACGTCTACGCCTGCGGCGACCAGTGCTTCGGCGCGTTTGATGCCGTCTGCGCCGGTGCCTACGGCGGCTGCTACGCGCAGGCGGCCATGGCTGTCTTTGCAGGCGTTGGGGTAGGCTTGCGCTTTTTCGATGTCTTTTACGGTGATCAGGCCGATGCAGCGGTAATGTTCGTCTACCACCAACAGCTTTTCGAGGCGGTGCTTGTGGAGGAGTTTTTTGGCTTCTTCGCGGGCGATGCTGGCGGGGACGGTGACGAGGTTGTCCTTGGTCATCAGTTCATGCACGGGCTGCTTGGAGTCGGAGGCGAAGCGCACGTCGCGGTTGGTGAGGATGCCGACGAGCTTGCCGGAGCCGGGTTCCACCACGGGGATACCGCTGATATGGTGGGCGGACATAACGGCGAAAGCGTCGGCCAGTGTGGCTTCGGGGTTGATGGTCAGGGGGTTTACCACCATGCCGGACTCGAATTTTTTGACCTTGTGCACTTCATTGGCCTGTTCGGCGATGGTGAAGTTTTTGTGGATACAGCCCATGCCGCCGTGCTGGGCCATGGCGATGGCGAGGCGGGCTTCGGTCACGGTGTCCATGGCGGCGGAAATGAGGGGGATGCCCAGCGTGATGGTGCGGGTGAGGCGAGTTTTTGTTTCCGCCTGTGCGGGGATAATGCTGGAGGCGCGGGGTTTCAGGAGGACGTCGTCGAAGGTGAGGGCTTGTTCTATCTTGTCGGCGGCGTTCATTCGAATGTCACTCCTGTTGTGAGATTCGCACCCTTTTACTGATTATGCCTCTGTTTGTCATCTACTATATTCTTATTTAAACTATGCCTGTTAAAGGCCCTGACACGCGGCGGGAAAAGCATGCGGAGGTGCTTTAGCGGAGGCATGAAATATAATGTGCATAAAGAAGGTGGGGCCTGAAGGTGGCGGCCAGCGGGCTGCGGGGTTTTATATGAAGGTGTGTGTGGGGCGGAATACCTCACATTCGGAAGAGGATTGCAGCGTTTCCGCTGGTTAACGCCAACCCAGCCCCAGAAACTTAGCTTTTTCTGACCCTTGGGACTTCAAGGGGTTAGGTTACAAAAAATTATAAAAAAAATACTTACGTAAGTGCGATTTTGCTTTATTATTTGCTTGATCCTTACTATAAGGGTCGCGTTGTTAACAACCTATGGGTGTTATATGTTAAATATTACCAAAGAACAGAAGCTTATTAGGCTCTTTGTGACTTTCCTTTTCAATGGGCCCTGACGTAACATTGTAATTATATGGTAATTCTTGATGAAAAATAGCACTTCCGAGCCTCCGGGCCGACCCCGACGTTCCAACGTCATCTCCCTCACAAAAAGCACTGTAAAGCAGGTTCGCCCGCAAGAGCGACCCATGCAACGCGCCTACCGCACGGTCGAAGACATGGTCTTTGATTTGCGTCCTGAGCTGCCTGTTTACTGCTTGCGTCCCCTGACCATTGCAGCCACTGCAAAACGCTTCCTGAAACATTTTCCGGGCGACGTTCTGTATGCGGTGAAAACCAACCCGGATTCGCGGGTGCTGCGCTATCTGGTCAATGCGGGCGTGAGGAACTTTGACGTGGCGTCCATTGCGGAAGTGAAAATGGCTTACGCTGCGAACCCTCAAGCACGGTTGTATTTCATGCACCCTGTGAAGAGCCGCGAAGCGATTAAAGCCTCGTATTTCGAATATGGCGTGCGCGACTACTCGCTCGATAGCGTTGAGGAGCTCCAGAAGATCATGGAGGTCACCAACAATGCGAACGACCTGAACCTGTATGTGCGCCTTGCCATCAACAACGACAAAGCGGCGTATAGCCTTTCGGGCAAGTTCGGCGTTGCGCCTTCACAAAGCGGGGAGCTGCTGAAAGCTACCCGTGCGGCAGCTGCGCGCCTTGGCGTGTGCTTCCATGTGGGTTCGCAATGCATGGACCCGGAAGCGTATGCACGGGCGATTGACCTCGTGGTGTCGCTTGTGGCTGAGCATGACGTGAAGCTGGATGTGCTGGACATTGGTGGCGGGTTCCCGTCGCTGTATCCCGGCATGACGCCTCCGCCGCTGACCGACTACATGAAGGTGATCAGGCGTTCGCTTAAGTCGCACGACTCGCTGGCAGCTTGCCAGATTGTGTGCGAACCGGGGCGCGTGATGGTGGCTGAAGGCGGCTCGACGGTTGCACGCGTGGAACTGCGTAAGGGTAATGTTTTGTACCTGAACGAAGGCACGTATGGCAGCTTGTTCGATGCTGGCTTTCCCGGCTTCGTGTTTCCTGTGAAGGCGGTTCGCCCGGATTCGTTCACCAATGGTGGGCTGGATTCGGAACTGGCGGAGTTCAGCCTGTACGGCCCGACCTGCGACAGTCTGGACGCCATGAAAGGCCCGTTCCACCTGCCTGCCAACATTGCCGAAGGCGACTGGATTGAGTTTGGCCAGTTGGGTTCCTACGGCATGACGATGTGCACGACGTTTAACGGCTTCCAATCGGACACGGTTGTTGAAGTTGCTGATAAGCCCATCCTGAACCAGTTGGGCGTGAACTAAAAAATACCGGGCGGCGGAATGCCGCCCGTTTTTTTCCTTTTTATTTTTTGAACAAATTTATTCAAGGTTAGACCCATGAAAGCGACCGCTATGAAGAAAAAACCCTCGGCCAAGCAGCAACTGCTGAACAAGGTTGTGAAGCATATTGATATCACGTCGTTTGACGCGCGCCCGATTATTGACCAGATGTCGAACATGTCGTTCACGTCGCGCGACCTCGGCAAGGCGACTGAAATTTACAACATGATGCTGGCGGACAAGAAATGCTCCATCATCCTGACCATTGCCGGTTCTACGTCGGCTGGCGGTTGCATGAAGCTGTATGCCGACCTCATCCGCTTCGGCATGGTGGACGCTATCGTTTCCACGGGTGCTGCGATTGTGGACATGGATTTCTTTGAAGCGCTGGGCTTTAAGCATTATCAGGGCAGCCAGTTCCTCGATGATAAATTGCTGCGCGAAAATTACATTGACCGCATTTATGACACCTATATTGACGAAGAACAGTTGCAGGCGTGCGACCACACCATCGGCAAAATCGCTGATTCGCTGGAGCCGCGCCCGTATTCTTCGCGCGAATTCATCAAGGAAATGGGCAAGTGGCTGACCAAGAACAGCAAGAAAAAAGACTCGCTCATCCAGCTTGCGTATGAACATGACGTGCCGATTTTCTGCCCGGCATTTACCGACTCTTCGGCTGGTTTCGGCCTTGTGGTGCATCAGGTTGAGCGCTCCAAAAAGAAGAAGCCGTATTTGACCATTGACTCCATTGCGGATTTCCGCGAGTTGACCGACATCAAAATCAAAGCTGGCACCACGGGCCTGCTGATGATTGGTGGTGGCGTGCCCAAGAATTTTGCGCAGGACACGGTTGTGTGCGCTGAAATCCTTGGCGTGGAAGCCGAGATGCATAAATACGCCGTGCAAATCACGGTTGCTGACGTGCGCGACGGTGCTTGCTCTTCCTCTACGCTTAAGGAAGCGTGCAGCTGGGGCAAGGTGGACACCGCCTACGAGCAGATGGTGTTTGCGGAAGCGACCAGCGTGTTGCCGCTGCTGGCCAGCGACGCCTACCACCGCGGCCACTGGAAGAAGCGCACCAAGCGCAGCTTCGCAAAGCTCTTCGACAAGAAGTAAAACAAAAAAGCCCCGCAGAGATGCGGGGCTTTTTTTATGGTGTGTGCTGGGGCGGGTTAGGAGGTGCGGCCTGCGCGCTCGGCTTCTGCCTGCAGGATTTCCTTCTGGGATTCGTCCACCATTGGTTTCATTTTGGTGAGGATGTCGCCGACTTCATCTTTGAAGTGGGCGGTTTGCACGGCGTAGGCGCGGCGGCCAAACTGGACGAGCGCATCGATGCCAAATGCAACCGTGGTGCCTACGGCGAAGCGGGATTGGTTTTGGCGGAGGTTGGCGGTTTCGAGTTGTTGTTTGTTCGGCTCCTGCTTCATGGCTTCGGTGGCGGGGCCGCGGAAGTATTTATGTTCCTGCCCTTTTTCGACGGGCTTATCTGCGGTGTAGGGAGCGTTCAGGGCTTCGTCCTGGTTGGTATATGCGCTTTGCTGCAAGAGGTATGCGGTGCCTCCGGCGACGAGGCCAGCGGCTGTGCTGAACAAACCGCGGCGGGTCATGCCTGCGGTGGTTGCCGGGCCGGTGGTTACATTCAAGGGGATTTCGGCGCGAATTTGTTGGAATGTGCTGCGCTTGTCCTGCAATGCCTGCTCGCGCATGAGGGTGCGCTGCGATGGGGTGAGCATGCCGAGGAACATATCGGTTGCTTTGTGGTTTGCGGCGTAGCTTTTCGGGGTTTTTTTGCTTTGGGTGGTGACGAGCACATCCATTTTGGTGAATAGGGCGATGACGGCTTTCTGGCCGGATATGTTTTCGAGCTGGGGCTGGAGGAATTTGGCGGCGCGGTAGCCTGCGTCGGACGGGTCTTTGGCGACGGCGTCCACTTTGCTCTTGAAGTCGGCCATGTAGGAAGGGTTTTCGAGCAGGTGGGAGATGGGGGCGGTGCCAGCAGCGGGCGCAACAGGCTTTGCGGCTTCCTGCGGCATGTCGGTGAGGAGGTCGCGCAGGTGCGGGTCTTGAGGGCCGAAGCTTTTACCCTCGCCAAGTTCGTGGGCGTATTGCTTTACGGCGGCATCGATTTGCGCGGGTTTGTTGCCTTCGTACAGCAGCGTGAGGGACGGGAGCGAGGCGATGTGGGCGATGGTGCTTTCGACATGCTCGGTGATGGTGATGCGCAGGTCGTTTGGCAGCGGGGCTTTGCCGTCGCGTCGGCGCTCGGCGCTTACCTCGTTGAGCAGTGTTTGGTAATTGGGCTTATACATCGTGTCCTCGCAGCTTTAAGCTATTCTCTATGCTAGATAGTATAGGGCACGGCGGCTTCTATAAAGTTAACGTTTGGGGAAGGGGGCGCGGCGAATTATGACAGCCGCATTACACTGTGACGTCGCTGCGGATTTTGCTGAAAGGGTTTTCTGATTTATTTGTTTTTTTCAGCTGGTTGCCTGAAGGCTGGGTGGTGGTGCTGGACAGGCTGGGCACGTCTGCGGAGGCCAGTTTCAGGTCGGGGACGGGACTTTCCAACTCGAAAAGACGGCGTAAATCCTGCATTTGAGCATTGCCAGCTTGGGCGAGTTCCATCGGGGCGGCGGCGGTTTTGCGCACCAGGTCGCGGATAGTGGCGCCGATGGTTTTGCCGGATTCGGCAGAGAGGGTGGTGATGGTGCTTTCGTTTACGGGAATGGCGGTTTTGAGCTTCGCCTTGTTCCAATCAACGGTTGCGCCGATGCCGCCTTCGACACGGTGGGTGATGAGGCTTGCGCCGCTGTCGTCCTTCTGGATGACGAGGGTAACTTCTTTTGCGCCGGAGGGGGCGGTGCAGTCTTTATAGGTCATGAACTGGCAGGTTTTGCCGCTGGGGGCCTTCGTTGCGGCGAGGGCGTCTTTTTCTAAAATGGCGATGCCGGTTTCGTTGAACACGGAGAGGCGGCCGCCTGCGAACTCATGCGCAAGGGCGGTGCTGGGTGCCAGCTCTCGTTCGCGGAAGTTGCTGTAAATTTCGACCACGCCGCCGAGCTTTTCGCGCACGAGGTCTTGGGTTTTTGCGCGGGCATACATAATCATGGCGAGGTTGCCCATGTTCATGAGGTTTGCACGGATAGCGCTCCCGTCGTTGTTTACTGCCTTGCGGTCGGCGAGGCGGGCTTGGGAATAGGCGAGCAATTCGGCGGGGGGAAGCTTGCGCACGCGGTCGCCCTCTTCTTTGCTGCCAGTGGCCTTTGTCCAGTCGATAGGCGTGGTGTATTCGTAATAATAACGCTCGTCATCGAGGGCATTGAGGGTGAAGTTCAGGCGCTCAAGCGGCGTTTTTTTCTGCCACTCGGCTTCCTTGGCTGGGTTTGGCTTGTCGTCGGCGCCCGTGACGTATTTGCTGTGGGCGTATTCGCGCAAAGGGAAAGGCTGAAGGGTGCCGAACATGGTGATGTTTTCGGGCATGGCTTCGGCCATGAGGGTGACGGCACTGGTTTTATCACCATCGGTCATTGCGGGCAAGTTTGGTATGAAGCGCTCAATTTCGGCGTCGGTGAGGGAATTGGGACGGTCGGGGCGCACGAGTGCGGTTTTGACTGCGATCACAATCGCTTCGCGTTTTCCACCTTTTTCATGGTATTTGCTGCGCTCTTTGTCATAGGCGTCGACAGTGGCGAGGAACACATCGGTTTGGGATTCGAGCTGGCGGGCTTCGGTGACGGCTTTATCGTAGTCTGTGGCATTGCCTTTGCGTTCGACAAGAATTTCACGCACGCGTTCGCGTTTTTTAAAGCTCTCTTCAATGGCCAGTGGCGGTGGAGGCTGCAAATTTTCAAGAATGGGAGCGGTAATAGTGGTGGGGCTTACTTCGCCGCTGGGCTGCAACACAGGTGCGGGAAGTTCAGTGGTGGGAGTGTTTGGGGTGATGGTGGTGTCGCGGCCGGGAGGGGTAATCATGCCGGCGCTGCGGCCGATGGAGAAAACGAGGTCGTTTACGATTGGTGCGGCGATGAGGCCGCCAGCGAGGCCGAGAAGGCCGCCAATGATGCCGCCGCCAAAAAAGTAGCCGCCGATGGAAGCGCCGGCAACGGTGAGGACACCGCCGAATTTCGGGCCGGTTTCAGAGCTTCCGAAAATGCTTTTTAGAAATTCCATGGCTGCTACCAAATGTTTGAACTTCTCTTTTATATACACCTCATTAGGGGTGGGGGCATGTGAAGTTTGTATGACAGCGGGGAATTTGCGTTGCAGCAATGGTTAATAGTGAGGTTGATTGTTGTTTTCCCTTGGTTTTTTTAGGCTTGGGGCTTATGATATTGGGCAGTATTTACGCATGTATTTTCTATCGTTAAGGACGCTGCAATGACCAAAAAAACCAAGAAAACCGCCAAAGCCGCCCAGAAAGACACCAAGAAAACCAACGTGATCGCGCCGCCGAAGGCAGCGACGAAGGCTTTGCTGGAAAAGGGGCGCAAATATTACACAATGGCGTATAAGCCC
>JAYULW010000056.1:0-3092 GCA_043763155.1 Alphaproteobacteria bacterium
CCGGGCTTTGGGATTGGTGTTGGTGCGATTGCTGGCGGTATGGCCGGTGGGTATGGCGGCAACACGGTTGGCAGTTTTATTTTCCCCGAACGCGGCGAAAGCACTGTTTTGCTGGGTTGCGATACTTGCAACAAGCAGGAAACAGGCATGATTACGGGCGAAGATGTGCTGCGCCTGACGGCACGCAAGGCCACGCCCGCGCAACAGCAATATATTGAGCAGCAGGCCGCAAGCGGCAATAAAAACGGCTTTGGGCTGAACCATATTACCGAAGACCATCTGCGCCCGCTTCTGGGGGATGATTATTACGCAAGCCAGAATGAGAGCGCGTGTGAGTATGTGGCGCGCATGTGTAACGAAAAGAGAATTGATGCTGCGCAGCTGATTCGTGACGTGGGTTATATGGAGGCGCTGCCGCCGCGCGATGTGATGGAGCAGCAGCAGGCCCAAGGCCAGATGATGGTGGGGCATGATGCGCAGTATGATGCCGGGCGGGGTTCTGAGCCGCCGACCTTGCCGATGCCGCCGCGTGGCCGGGGCAGGGGCAGCGCCGCTTAAGCGAGAATAATTTTAATTTATACGTAAAACCCTGCCTTTGGCGGGGTTTTTCATTTTGGGGGTGTTATGGCGTTTATTGAAGTGCGCTTTCCGTCGGATATTGCGTATGGCTCGGCGGGTGGGCCGGAATATTCCACGGAAGTGGTGATTACCCATAGCGGGTATGAGCAGCGCAACGCTAACTGGGCGCAGGCGCGGGCACGCTATAATGTGGCGCATGGGGTGAAGACGCAAACGCAGCTGGACACGCTGATTGCATTTTTCCGGGCGCGCAAGGGCAATGCCGACGGGTTTCGGTTCAAGGACTGGACGGATTATAAGGCGAGCGGGCAGCTGGTGGGCACGGGCAACGGCAGCAACAAGGTGTTTCAGCTGGTGAAGGGTTATAGCAGCGGCACATCGGCGGAGGTGCGCACGATCAGCAAGCCGGTGGCGGGTACGTGCAAGATGTATGTGGGCGGGGTGCTGCAGAGCGTGGGGGCGTATGCGCTGGCGTTGGATACGGGCGTGGTAACGTTTGTGGCAGCGCCTGCGAACGGGGCGGCAGTGACGGCGGATTTTGAATTTGATGTGCCGGTGCGGTTTGATACGGATAGGCTGGCGGCCAGCATTGACGCGTATGGCAGCCATAGCTGGAACGATATTCCATTGGTTGAACTCAGGGTGTGAGGGTTGCATGAAAGACGTATCTGGACCATTTGCCGCACATTTGGCGCAAGAGGTGACGACGCTTGCCACGTGCTGGAAACTAACGCGGCGTGACGCAGTGGTGATGGGGTTTACGGACCATGATGTGGCGATTGTATTTGATGGGGTGGCGTATCAGGCGCAGTCAGGGTTTACGCCGAGTGCCATTCAAAATAGCGGTGATTTGCGGGTGGATAACCTTGATATGGAAGGGATGCTGAGCGCGGGAAGCCTTAGTGAGGTGGATATTCACGCGGGGCTGTATGATTTTGCGGCTATTGATGTGTTCATGGTGAATTATGCGGATGTGAGCCAGGGGGCTTTGCGCTTGCGGCGCGGGTGGCTGGGGGAAGTGGCCATGGGGCAGAATGCCTTTGTGGCTGAGGTGAGGGGGCTTACGCAAAAACTTTCGCAGTCTATGGGTGAGTTATACTCGGCTTCGTGCAGGGCGGCGTTGGGCGATGGCCGCTGCAAGGTGGATCTGGCGGCGCATACAGTGAGCGGGGCGGTGAGCGCGTTGACGCTGCAGGGGTTTAGCGATACTACGCGGGCGGAGGCTTCGGGGCTGTTTAGCTTTGGGAAGGTGACCATGATATCGGGTGCGAATGCGGGATTGAGCATGGAGGTGAAGGAATATGTGTTCCAGACTGGCACTGGGGGGATTTTCTCGCTGGTGCTGCCTTTGCCTTATGCGTTGCAGCCGGGTGACAGTTACTAGGTTTCCAAGGGCTGCGACAAGACACTGGGGACTTGTTCCGGGCGGTTTGCCAATGTGGTGAATTTCCGCGGTGAGCCTTTGGTTCCGGGGCTGGACCGCATGCTGGAAACGGCAGGTACGCGCAGCGAGTGGTAAAAGATTTTGTATTGATTTATCAGTGGGAATCGTTAGTCTTTAGGAAGCTACTAAATAGCTTTGCCATAAAGGGTTTTGGGCTTGAACGTTATCGGTGATTTTGTTTTTGGGTTATTGCATGTGATTAAGGTCACGGGCGGCCCACTTCTGTACCGTTATCCTTACCGGACTTCGGCGGAAGCACTGCGTACTGACTGGCTCAATATAGGCAAAGATATTGATAGTGTAATCGGAAGATTGGAAGATAGCCCCGACGATGGACAACGAAGAAACAAAAGACACAAACGATACTAGCGATTTCGAAAAGAAGCCCATTAAGACGGGCGGGTATCGCCAGAGTGGTGGGCGTGACCGCGTGCAGAACCGCACAGTAGAAATTTTGCCGCATCCAGAAGTGCTGGAAAGCTACAACTACGTGGTGGAAGGCTCTGCCAAAATGATTTTGAACATGTTTGAAATCGAGCAGAAGCACCGCCATGAGTGGGAAGCGCAGGCGTTGCGCATTCATAGCTATTCGAGCATCCTGGGGCAGATCCTTGGGTTTTTGATTGCTGTTTCGGTGTTTGTTTCGGCTAGCCTTATCGGGATTTACGGCAATACGACCGTTGCTGCGTTTATCTGGATTTTTGGTCTTTCCATCGTGGTGATGGCGGGGTTGGTGTGGTCTTATGCGAAGAGCATGGGGCAACGGCCGATTTTTGCACGGCCCACGATGCGTACGCATTTCCGCCCGCAGAAAGAGCGCGTGGCTGAACAAGCGGCCAGCGAAGAGTAATTCCTCTTATTAGTTTTTGGTTTTTATGCCTGTTGCCAGTGCAAGCATTGTCGCGTGTGCGCGGGGCTGGATTGGCACGAGGTTTTTGCATCAGGGGCGGCTGAAAAAGACGTCCGCGCATAAGGGCGGGGTGGATTGCCTTGGGCTGCTGGTGGGAGTGGCGAAGGAATTGGAGCTGCCTGACAAAGAGGGGCGGTCTTTTGTGAATGCGAATACCCT
>JAYULW010000057.1:0-22810 GCA_043763155.1 Alphaproteobacteria bacterium
ATCATCGGGCGCTATATTTTGCAGCCGGAGATTTTTGACATACTGAACGGGCAGGAAGCGGGCGCAGGTGGGGAAATCCAGCTTACCGACGCGATCAGCCAGATGATTAAGACCACGGATGTGCATGGCTTCCGGTTTGAAGGCACGCGCTATGATTGCGGCGGGCTGGTGGGGTTTGTTGCGGCAAATGTTGCGTATGCGCTGGACCGCCCGGAGATTCATGACCGCATGAAGACCGAGCTGGAGCAGGTGTATTTGCGCAGCGAACTGATGCGGAAGAAATAATATGCAGATCACAGTTATCGGTACGGGGTATGTTGGGCTGGTGCAGGGTGTGTGCCTGTCGGAATTCGGTTTCCGCGTGACATGCGTGGATAAGGACGGCGACAAGATCGCCAAGTTGCAGCAGCAGATTATGCCGATTTTTGAGCCGGGGCTGGAAAAGCTGGTGGAGAATAACCGCAAGGCGGGCCGCCTCTCCTTCTCTACCGATCTGGAAACGGCCGTTGGCAATGCCGACATCGTGTTTATTGCTGTGGGTACGCCGCAAAATGAGACGGATGGGCAAGCCGACCTTACGTATTTCAACGCAGCGGCCAAGGAAATTGCCAAGGCGCTTAAGAATTATACGCTGGTGGTGACCAAATCCACCGTGCCGGTGGGGACGAACCGCAACCTTGTGAAGATCATTTCCGAGATGAACCCGGATGCGGATTTTGATGTGGCGAGCAACCCGGAATTCCTGCGCGAGGGTGCTGCCATTGACGATTTCATGTCGCCGGAGCGCATTATTGCGGGCATTGATTCCAAGCGCGCCAAAGACGTGCTTTCCAAACTGTATGAGCCGATCTGCCTGAACGGGGCGAAGCTGCTGTTCACCACGTTTGAAAGCGCGGAGACGATTAAATACGTAACCAACACCATGCTTGCCATGCGTATTGGGTTCATCAACGAAATCGCGGATTTCTGCGAGAAGACGGGCGCGAACATCCGCGACGTGGCCAAGGGCGTAGGCATGGACCAGCGCATCGGAGAGAAGTTTTTGCAGCCCGGCCCCGGCTATGGCGGCTCGTGCTTCCCCAAGGATACTACCGCGCTTCGCTACATGGCGCGCAGCTCCGGCGCCCCTTCCCTGATTGCAGAAGCGGTGATCGAGAGCAATGAAAAGCGCAAAAAAGCGATGGTGGATAAAATCATCGCGGCGGCCGACGGCAGCGTTGCGGGTAAAAACATCGCGGTGCTGGGGCTTACCTTCAAGCCCGGAACCGACGACATGCGCGAAGGCGCAAGCCTTGTAATCATCCCGGCGTTGCAGGAAGCGGGCGCGAGCCTGCGGCTGTATGACCCCCACGGCATGAAGGAAGCGGCCAAACTCCTGAAGGGCGACAGCCTGACATGGGCCAAGGACAGCTACAGCGCCATGGAAGGCGCGGATATGGTGGTGATCCTGACCGAGTGGAACGAATTCCGCAGCATGGACCTGAAAAAGGTGAAGGGCATACTGAAAAGCCCGCTGGTGATTGATTTGCGCAATATCTACAAGCGCCAGGACATGATGCGCCACGGCTTCCATTACGTATCCATCGGACGGCAGGACGTAATTCCCGGACAGCCATGGATTGCCGATCTCAATCTTGAGGATGAAAAGGCTGCCTGAGCCAATCCGGGATTATGTTGCGATGCAGCATAACCTGCGAGAAAGTTTAGGAAAAAACTGGACAAGCGCAGCTTGCCTACCTACATACATGTCTCCCAATAATCTATGGAGATATATATGGCCACGGATAACGATGTAGTAATTGTAAGCGCTGTTCGCACCCCTATCGGTACGTTCAACGGCAGCTTAAGCAGCCTGCCCGCGCACAAGCTGGGCACCACGGTGCTTGCTGAGCTTTTGAAGCGCACGGGCGTTTCGGGCGACGACATTTCCGAAGTTATCCTCGGCCAGATCCTCACCGCGCATTGCGGCCCGAACCCGGCCCGCCGCGCTTCGCTCGACGCAAACATCCCCAAGGAAACCCCGGCATGGGGCATGAACCAGCTGTGCGGCGCAGGCTTGCGCGCTGTGTGCCTTGGCTATCAGGCAATCAAGACCGGCGACAGCACCATCGTGCTTGCGGGCGGGCAGGAAAGCATGAGCCAATCCCCCCACGCTATTCCGCTTCGCGGCGGCGTGAAGATGGGTTCTGCCACCATGGTGGACACCATGCTGTATGACGCGCTGGTTGACCCCTTCCACAACATCCACATGGGCGTGACGGCAGAAAATGTTGCCAAAAAGTTTGGCATCACGCGTCAGGAACAGGACGAATTCGCGCTGGCTTCGCAGCATAAAGCTGCAGCCGCAATTAAAGCTGGCAAGTTCAAGGAACAGATTGTGCCCATCACCATCAGCACCAAAAAGGGTGACACGGTGGTGGATACGGACGAAGGCCCGCGTGGTGATACCACCATTGAAGGCCTCGCAAAGCTGCGTGCTGCGTTTGATAAGGAAGGCACTGTTACCGCTGGTAACGCATCGGGCATTAATGACGGCGCGGCGGCAGTGATGCTGATGACGCGTGCTGACGCGAAGAAGCGCGGCCTGAAGATCATGGCCACCATCGCTTCATGGGCGCATGCGGGCGTTGACCCGGCGATCATGGGCGTTGGCCCGATTTACGCCAGCCGCAAAGCGCTTGATAAGGCTGGCTGGAAGCATAGCGACCTCGACATGATCGAGGCCAACGAAGCATTTGCCGCACAGGCCATCGCGGTGAACCGCGAAATGGGCTGGGACCTTTCCAAAGTGAACGTAAGCGGCGGGGCGGTTGCGATTGGCCATCCTGTTGGCGCATCGGGCGCGCGCGTACTCACCACCTTGCTCTACGGCATGCAGGACACGGGTGCGAAAAAGGGCCTTGCCACGCTGTGCATCGGCGGCGGCATGGGCGTTGCCATGTGCCTTGAGCGCGAATAAACAGATTTATCATTAAAGGAATATATCATGTCTCGAATTGCTTTAGTTACCGGCGGAACACGCGGCATCGGCGCTGCTATCTCCATAGCGCTTAAGAACGCTGGCTACAAGGTTGCAGCCAACTACGCGCAGAACGAAGACGCCGCGAGCGCTTTCAAAAAAGAACACGGCATTGAAGTTTTCAAGTTCGACATTGCTGATTTCAATGCCTGCGCCGCGGGCGTAAAGGCTGTGGAAGCGGCACTGGGCGCACCTGTTGATGTGCTGGTGAACAACGCAGGCATCACGCGCGATACGGCCATGCATAAAATGGACGAACAGAAATTCCGCGAAGTGATCATCACCAACCTGAACAGCTGCTTCTACATGTCACGCGCTGTTATTGAAGGCATGCGCGACCGCAAGTTTGGCCGCATCATCAATATCAGCTCCATGAACGGCCAGCTCGGCCAGTTCGGCCAGACGAACTATTCGGCGGCGAAAGCTGGTATCTTCGGGTTCACCAAGGCGCTGGCGCGCGAATCGGCTGCGCGCGGCATTACGGTGAATGCGATTGCACCGGGCTACATCGCCACCGAAATGGTGAAGGCGGTGAAGCCGGAAATCATGACCGAAATCGTGAAGGGTATTCCCGTGGGCCGTATCGGCGAGCCGGAAGAAATCGCGCGCGCGGTGGTGTTCCTTGCCGACGACCATGCAGCATTCATCACCGGGGAAACGATCTCCATCAACGGTGGCCAGTACATGGACTAACCAGTCCCGTATAAGTTTTGAAAAAGCCCGCATCTTTGCGGGCTTTTTTATTGGAGCAATACGGCAAGGTTGTCGGCTTCAAGCGTGAAGAACGACACCTGGAAAAGCTGCTCCACCACCGTTTGGCCGTCTTTCATGATGGTGACGTGGCAGGTGGAGTCGTCGGCGATAAGCGCTTCGACCAGCGGGGTATCCTGGAACACCATTTCGCCGGAGGCAGTGACCAGCAGACCGTTTGGGTCGCGGGTGAACTCCATGTTCTCGGCCACGAACTCGGCGATGGTCTGGCGGTTATGGGCGAAGGTGATGCTTTGCATCCGTTACGGCAGGGGTGCGGTTGCGGCAAAGGACGGGTGCTGCACCATGGCATCAAGCCATTTGGCGAGGCCGGGGTGCGCGCCTTGCCAGTCGAGGTGGATGATGCGGAAGCGCACATAATCCAGCGCGCAGGCGAGGCCAATGGTTGCGATGTTCAGCTCTGGGCCGGGGTTCATTTTGGCGGCCTCACCGATGGCGCGCATGATGGCGGCTTCCTTGCGGTCTACCCATTCCTGCGAACGTTTGTCGGCGGGCCTGCGCTGTTCGAGAAAGACTTGCACGGCGGCGTCCATGATGCCGTCGCCCAATGCTGCGAGTTGCAGGGTTTGGAAGCGGTTTTTTCCGCTGGGGAATAGCGCATTTGCCCCGGAAGGCAGCGAGTCGAGATATTCGCAAATCAGGGGGCTGTCGGAGTAATATTCACCCCCCTCGCCTACCAGCGCGGGCACAGTGCCCATGGGGTTTGCGTCCCACAAATCTTTCGGGTTTTCGGTGGGCATGGCGACGACCTCCTCCACGCTTAGTCCTTTTTCGCGGATGACCACGCGGCATTTGCGTGAATAGGGCGAGTTGGGAGCGTGGAGGAGTTTCATCATGTAGCCTTTCTTAGAAGCGCAGCAGTTTTACCTGCTTTACGCTGGGGAGTTTGCTGATTTCTTCGAGCGTTTCAGCAGCGACATCCTGATCAACTTCAACGAGGGCGATGGCTTCCGAGGTGGATTCATTGCGGCCCAGATGGAAGTTTGCGATGTTGATCTTCGCTTTGCCAAGCACGGTGCCAAGCGAGCCGATGAAGCCCGGCTTGTCGTCGTTGTTGATGTAGAGGGTGCGTTCGCTGAGGCCGGCTTCCAGCTTGATGCCGTTCACTTCCACGATGCGGGGCTTGTCGGCGAACAGCGTGCCTGCAACGGTGCGGGTGCGCTTTTCGGTGACGACGGTTACGCGGATCAGGGTCTGGTAATCGCCTGCGCGTTCGTGGCTGGTGGCGGATACTTCGATGTTGCGCTCTTTGGCAATTACGGGCGCGTTCACCATGTTCACGCCTTCGATCATAGGGGCGAGAAGGCCCTTCAGAGCAACGGCGGTGAGCGGCTTGGTGTTGAGGGTTCCGGCTTTGCCTTCAAACTCGATCTTGATCTGCTTCAGGCCGGTTTCGGTGAGCTGGCCTGCGAAGCTGCCGAGCTGGTCGGCGAGTTGCAGGTATGGCTTCAGCTTTGCGGCGTCTTCGGCAGACATGGAGGGGATGTTCAAAGCATTGGTGACCGCGCCTGTTGTCAGGTAGTCGGCCATTTGTTCTGCGACCTGCACGGCCACATTTTCCTGTGCTTCGGTGGTGGATGCGCCCAGATGCGGGGTGCAGATGACTTGCGGCATGCCGAAGAGGATGTTGTCTTTGGCGGGCTCGACTTCAAACACGTCGAACGCTGCACCAGCCACATGGCCGGATTCGATGGCGGCTTTGAGGTCTACTTCATTTACCAGACCACCGCGTGCGCAGTTGATGATGCGGACGCCCTTTTTGCACTTGGCCAGCGAGTCCTTGTTCAGGATGTTGCGGGTGCTGTCGGTGAGCGGGGTATGCAGGGTGATGAAATCGGCGCGCTTGAAGAGTTCGTCGAGTTCCACTTTTTCAATGTTCATCTGCTCGGCGCGTTCTTTTGAGAGGAACGGGTCGGCGGCGATGACTTTCATTTTGAGGCCTTGCGCACGGTCGGCAACGATAGAGCCGATGTTGCCCGCGCCGATGAGGCCGAGGGTTTTACCCGCGAGTTCCACGCCCATGAAGCCGTTCTTTTCCCATTTGCCAGCATGGGTGGAGGCATTGGCCTGCGGGATTTGCCGCGCGAGGCTCATCATGAGGGAGATGGTGTGTTCGGCGGTGGTTACCGAGTTGCCGAAAGGGGTGTTCATGACCACGATGCCGTGGGCGGTGGCGGCCGGGATATCTACATTGTCCACCCCGATGCCTGCGCGGCCAACGACGCGGAGCTTCTTGCCCATTTTGAGCAACTCGGCGGTGGCTTTGGTGGCGGAGCGCACGGCGAGGCCGTCGTAATCGCCGATGATTTTCAGGATTTCTTCAGGGGTGAGGCCCGTTTTTACGTCGGCTTCTACGCCTTTTTGTTTGAAAACGTCTATGGCTTGGGGGGAGAGTTTGTCGGCGATTAAGACTTTAGGCATGGTTATTTTCCTTACTTTTTATTGGGGATAATAATGATTACAACGCATTATGCGTTAGGTGTTTTAGCAGAAGTTTTATAATTTTGCGCATATTTTTTAAGTTCCGCGCGGATTAAATCGGCCCGGTCCACCACCGAACCCATGGCGTCGGCGTTCGTGTATAGCTCTTCGTGGTCGTTATAGCGGCTGGTGAAGGTGTCCAGTGAGTGGCGGATAACAATCCCCATGGCGTAACATGCTGAATCTATGTCCATTCCCCGTTGCATGAGGCCTTTGGCGCAGGCGGTGGCGTGGAACAGGCCGGGGGCGGCGTTTTTGCGTATTTCCGCTTCGCTGGCCTGGGAATCCATGTTCAGGTCTACGATATGGTCGGCGGTGTGGCGCAGGAACTCCACCACGAAACCGCGCGCGGCACGGGTGAGGAAGTCCCGGCTGTTCTCAAGGATTGCCAGTTGCCCGCTGGTCAGGCGGGCGGGGCTATCTTTGCGCTCGACCGTTGCGGAGCGGGCGTGGATGAGCATCTCCTGCACCGTTTCGGCAGAGACGCTCATCACCCAATCATTATCGGTTATGGGATGGTAGCCGTGCGGTTCCGGTTTTTTGTCGGCCATCCCGAAGTATTACGCGGCTTTGGCGGCCGTGTTTTTCACTTCGCTCCAAGCCCAGTTGAGCCATGGGAAGAGTGCTTTGATGTCGCTGGTTTCGACCGTGGCACCGCCCCAGATGCGCAGGCCCGGAGGCGCGTCGCGGTAGGAGCCGATATCGTAGGCCACGTTTTCTTTTTCCAGCACGGAGGCGATTTTCTTGGCGGCTTCGGCCTGTGCTTCATCGGAAAGAGCGGTGAACCACGGGTCCACGATCTTCAGGCAGATGGAGGTGTTGGAGCGGGTGCGCGGATCTTCAGCGAGGAACTCGACCCAGTCGGTGGCTTCCACCCATTGCTCAACGGCCATGAGGTTGGACTCGGAACGGGCAACGAGGCCTGCGAGGCCGGACATTTTTTCGCTCCAGACGAGGCCGTCAATAGCGTCTTCAACAGCGATCATGGAGGGGGTGTTGATGGTTTCGCCTTTGAAGATGCCGTCAATGAGCTTTCCAGCTTTGGTGAGCTGGAAGATTTTTGGCAGCGGCCATTTAGGGGCGTAGTTGGTAAGGCGTTCAACCGCGCGGGGGGACAGCACGAGCATGCCGTGCGCGCCTTCGCCGCCGAGGACTTTCTGCCACGACCATGTGACCACGTCGAGCTTGTGCCACGGCATGTTCATGGCGAATACGGCAGACGTTGCGTCGCAAATGGCGAGGCCCTGACGGTCATCGGCGATCCAGTCACCGTTGGGTACGCGCACGCCGGAGGTGGTGCCGTTCCATGTGAAGACCACGTCGTTGTTCCAGTTGACCTTGGTGAGGTCGGGGAGTTTGCCGTAGTCGGCTTTGATGATGTTCAGGTCGGTGAGTTTCAGCTGGCTTTTGCAATCCGCGCCCCAGCCGGAGCCGAAGGCTTCCCACGCCAATACATCCACGCCACGCGCGCCGAGCATGGACCAGAGGGCCATTTCGATGGCGCCGGTGTCGGATGCGGGCACGATGCCGACCAGATAGTCTTCCGGGATGCCGAGAATTTTTTTGCTGCGGTCAATGACTTCGGCCAGTTTGTTCTTGCCGATTTTGGCGCGGTGCGAGCGGCCAACGGCGGCGCCTGCGAGTGCTTCGAGCGTCCAGCCGGGGCGCTTTGCGCAGGGGCCGGAGGAGAAACAGGGATTCTTTGGTTTTTCGGTCGGTTTCATGGCTATTTGTCCGTGGGCTAAAATATTAATATTGAGGGGGAGAATGTAGCAATGTCGCGCTTCCTTAGTAAAGCGAAATAACTTCCTATGTAATGAGATTTATTCTATCAGTTTTACGAGACAAATTGCGCCTTGCGCGCGCAGATTCGCCCCCATTGGAGTTTAGCCCCATAATGTCCGGTAAAGACCCTATTTTTCTCGGTATATCGGTTTTTGGGGTGCTGATGGCATTTTTCATGATGGGAAGCATATCAACCTATTTTAAGCACTTCCCTTATGGGTGGCTGATGCATGCGGTATCGGCGAAAAACGCCATGGATGAGCAATCAGAGCTGCTAAGCAACGCGATACAGCCTGTCAAAGATCCAAATGAATTGCTGGCAGAAGTGACGGTGCATTCGCCGGACGCGTATGCGGGCCAGACAGCGTTTTCCGACGAGCATTTCAGCGGCGTGATCCTTGTGGATATGCAGGGCAGCAAGGTGTTTTCGTGGTCGGTGCCGCATGAGCCGGGGCTGTATGTGCGCGATTTTCACCTGTATCCCAATGGTGATGCGCTGCTGAGCATGGAAAATTACACGGTTACGCCTTACGGCGTGGGGCTTGTGAAGCTGGACAAGGATTCAAAGGTTTTATGGACATATAAGGCGCATGTGAACCACTTGGTGTCGGTGACATCTGACGGGCGGATTGTGGGGATTGCGCATGAGCTGGTGAAAAACAAAAAACTCTCCGGCCTGCTGCAGCGGACCAACCTGCTGGAAGATTTTTTGTTCGTGCTGGATAAGGACGGGCATGAATTGCTGAATATTTCGCTGACGGATGCGCTGGTGCATTCGGAATATGTGGACATGGTACGCCATGCGGACTTGGGCGTGGTGGCCAAAAAGCACCGCTGGGACCTGACGCACACCAACTCGGCGGTGATGCTGGAACCAAGCATGGCCAATGCGTTTCCCATGTTTTCGCCGGGGCAGGTGCTGGTTTCGCTGCGCAACATCAACATGATCGGGGTGGTGGATTTGCAAGAGAAAACATTTGTGTGGGCTGAGCAAGGCGACTGGCGGGGACAGCATGACGCGCAGTTCATGGCGGACGGGCGGATTGTGCTGTTTGACAATAACGGGCTGGACGTTGGCGTTTCGCGCATTGTGGCTGTGAACCCGGCTAATGGCGACATGAGCACGCTTTATGCCTCAACGCCGGAACACCCGCTTAGCAGCCAGGCATTCGGCTCGCAGCAGATATTGCCTAACAACGACATACTGATTACGGAAAGCCATGGCCAGCGTGTGCTGGAGGTGACGCCAAATCAGGAAACCGTGTGGGAACTGCGCGTGAAAATGGCGGAAATGATGCAAGGCGTTTACACCGCGAAACGCTATGCGCCGGATTATTTCACGTTTCAGCCTTAAGCAGCTGGTCCAGGTTTTCAGTGATCGTTTGAATCTGGGCTGGCTCGGAGAGGCGGTGGTTGCCGTCCTTGATCAGGGTCAGGCGCACATCGGCTGATTGCAGCTTTTCGGCAAGGGTTACGGCGGTGTGCCATGGCACGTCTTCATCTTTGAGGCCGTGGACAAGGCGCACGGGCATGGTGAGCGGTATTTGGGCTTCCAGCAGCAGGTGGGTTCTGGCTTCTTCCACTAAATTGCGGGTGATGGGGTATGGGGGCTGGCCGTAGCAGGAAGGGATGTCGAAGCTGCCGGTGTTCACCAGCTGGGCCTGCTGGCCGGGGTCCATGGCCTTCCAGATCAGGTTTTCCACGAAGTCCGGGGCGCTGGAAATGCCCAGTAGCCCCCTCACCTTTTCGGGCCGCGCAAGGGCTGCCAGCAGCATGATCCAGCCGCCCATGCTGGAGCCAATGATGATGTTTTCGCCCGTTGCGATGTGGTCGAGCATGGCCAGGGCGTCGGCTTTCCAGTCGCCGATGGTGCAATCTTCGAACTTGCGGGCCGACTGGCCGTGGCCGCTGTAATCGAAGCGCAGGAAGCGTTTGCCGAGGCTTTTGCAGTAGGTTTCCATGGCCATGGCCTTGGCGCCGGTCATGTCGGAATGGAACCCGCCCATGAATACAACGCCCGGCAAGCTGCCGGGAGTTAACGTATAGGCGAGCTGCCGCCCATCGGGCAGGATGAGAAAATCTATGCCGTTGCGGCTTTCTTTCTTGACGGTTTGCATGTTCATCTTTACAGCCATAACAATATGTTTTGTGTATAATACTCAACCGATGCAAATGCAAACGCCCGTGACACAAGAAACGGTTAGCCCTGCCCTGCTGAAACAGCCTGTCATTTTACAGGTGTTGCCGGAGCTGCGCAGCGGCGGCGTGGAGCGCGGCACCATCGAGATGGCGCGGGCTATCAAGAAAGCGGGCGGCAGGCCCATCGTCGCCTCCCAAGGCGGGGCCATGGTGTCACAGCTTTCGCATTCGGGCATTTTGCACCTGCATTTGCCGCTGGCGTCGAAAAATCCGCTGACGATACGCAAAAACGCCAAGAAGCTCGCCAAGATCATCAAAGAACATAACGTGAACATTGTGCATGCGCGCTCGCGCGCGCCCGCATGGAGCGCTTGGCTGGCGTGCAAGCGCACCAAGTGCCATTTCGTGACCACGTTCCATGGCACGTATGGGCTGAAAGGCTCCATGAAGCGCTGGTACAACAGTATTATGACGCGCGGAGCGCGGGTGATTGCCATTTCGCATTTCATCGCCAACCATATCCAGACCAATTACCGCATTGACCCCACGAATTTGCGCATTATCCATCGTGGCGTGGATTTGAAGCTGTTCAACCCATTTGCGCATTCGCCGCAGCGGATGATTGAAATCACCAAGGAATGGCGCCTGCCCGAAGAGCTGCCGCTGATCCTTTTCCCCGGCCGCATTACGCGCTGGAAGGGGCAGGATGTGTTTTTGAAGGCCCTCGCGCTGCTGCCGCACCGCAATTTCTTCGCCATTATCCTGGGCGACGACAAAGGCCACGGCGCGTACCGCCAGGAGCTGGAAGCGCTGATTACGCAGCTGGGGCTTGAGGGCCACGTCCGCATGGCGCGGCACACGAATTATGTGAGCGAGGCGTATATGCTTTCGCGGGTTGTAGTTGCCACTTCGCTGGAACCCGAAGCCTTCGGGCGCGTGGTGCTGGAGGCGCAGGCCATGGGCAAGCCCGTAATTGCCACCAACCATGGCGGGCCGCAGGAAACGGTGATTGCCGACGTTACCGGCTGGCTGATCGAGCCGGGCAAGGAAGATGTGCTTTCGATGTATATCGAGCATGCGCTGAAGCTCGATGATGAGACGATGCACTGGATGGCGGAACAGGGCGTGATCAATGCGCGGCAGTTTTCGGTGGAAATGATGTGCCAGAACACGCTGAACGTGTATTCGGAACTACTGGACGCTAGTTACTGCGCCCTAATCCTTCCGACATCTGCAACATCCGCTCAAGGGGTTTCCGAGCACGCTGCATAAGGCCTGCGTCCAGCTCGATGCTGGGCGAGCGGGTGACCATGCAGTTGTAGATTTTTTCAAGCGTATTGAGTTTCATGTAGGGGCAGTTGTTGCAGGAAATGCATGCGCCGCCGCTGATGCCGGGCACTTCGTAGAAGGTGCTGCCGGGGGAACGTTTTTTCATTTGATGCAGAATGCCGGGTTCGGTCAGCACGATGTAGCTGCCGCCGGGAGTGTCGGCGGCGTAGCGGATGAGCGAGCTGGTGGAGCCGATGTGCTGGGCGTGGCGCAGCAAATGTTCGGGGCATTCGGGGTGGGCGATGACGGTGGCTTCGGGGTGGCGCACTTTGAGCTTTACCAGCTCTTCTTCGGAGAAGCGCTCATGCACCATGCAGCTGCCGTTCCATAGTAGCATGTTGCGGCCGGTTTTTTTGTTCAGGTAGTCGCCTAAATATTTGTCGGGGGCGAAGATGATTTTCTGGTCCAGCGGGAGCTGGTTGATGATGGCTTCGGCGTTTGACGATGTGACGATGATGTCGGACATGGCCTTCACGGCGGCGGAGCAGTTGATGTAGGTCACCACGATATGGTCGGGGTGGGCAGCGCGGAAGGCGCCGAACTCGTCGGGCGGGCAGGAATCTTCGAGCGAGCAGCCTGCTTTCATGTCGGGGATCAGCACCAGCTTTTCGGGATTCAGGATGCGCGCGCCTTCGGCCATGAAGCGCACGCCGCAAAACACGATGACATCAGCAGAGGTATTTGCCGCGCGGCGGGCAAGGTCGAGCGAGTCGCCCACGAAGTCGGCGAGTTCCTGAATGTCGTCATTCTGGTAATAATGGGCGAGGATGACGGCGTTCATGTCCTTGCGCAGGCGTTCGATCTCCGCTTCGTAATCAATGCGGGCGCGAAGATGTGGCAGGCCAGTGGTACTATCTATTTGTTCCGTGGGTATCATAGGGATACGACTATACCATGGGTAAAAGCGTTGGTTAACAGCTTAATTACAGGGATTCGTTGGAAAAGGGCCGCTCCAGCAAACCCTCAATCATTTGATCTACATCCATATTTTCATACAAGATGTGGTATACGGCCTCGGTGATGGGCATGGAAACGCCTAGTTTTTTGGCCAGCTTATGCACCGATTCGGCGGCGATGACGCCTTCGGTGGCGGTGCGGCCACGGCTTACGAGGATGTCTTCCTTGGTTTTGCCCTGCCCGATACTGATGCCGAACGACATGTTGCGCGACTTGATGGAACCGCAGGTGAGGATGAGGTCGCCCATGCCGGACAGGCCCATGAGGGTTTCGTGCTTGCCGCCTTTGGCGAGTGTGAGGCGGGCGATTTCGGTGAAGCCGCGGGTGACGATGGCGGCGCGCGCATTCTCGCCGAAGTTTTTACCGATGGCGATGCCGCACGCGATGGCGATGACGTTTTTCACCGCGCCGCCGATTTGCGCACCCACGATGTCGGTGGTCATGTAGGGGCGGAACAGGCGGCCGCCGATGGCATGCATCAGCATGTCCCAGATTTCGGTTTCGGCACAGGCAATGGTGGTGGCGGTGGGCATGCCGCGCGCAGCTTCTTCGGCGAAGTTGGGGCCGGAGATGATGGCGACGGGGTTATGCGGCAGGATGGATTTAGCGATTTCGCCCATCAGCATCAGGCTTCCGCGCTCGATGCCTTTGCAGGCGAGCATGATGGGCACGTTGGGCGGCAGCAAATCCGACAGCGCGATACAGACCGAGCGCATGGTGTGCGAGGGCACTGCGAGGAGGATGAGGTCGTCGCGGCAGATATCCACCAGCTTGTCGGTGAGTTCGATACCGGGATCTATGAATACGCCGGGCAGGTACGCTTCGTTGGTGCGGCGCTCCTGAATGGACTGGATAACGTTGGGGTTGCGGGTGGCAAGCGTCACTTCGCTGCCGGCGCGATTGGCGAGGATGCTGAGCGCCGTGCCCCATGCACCGCCGCCGATAACCCCTACTTTATAGCTATTGGTGGGCGTGTTCATCTGCTGGAGGTACGTTAGTTACCGGCCGCCGTGGCTGTGGCCGGAGGCTGAGCGGGCTGCGCCTTTGCCACCGCTTCCGGTTTCGGCGGGCGCATTATTTGCGCCGGGAACGGTTGCGGGATTGTTCGAGACGGTGCCCGGTGCGGGGGGAACGATAGTGCCGTATTTGCCCGCGACGGCGTCGGGGTTTTCAGGCGGCAGGTCGCCCAGCGGGGTCCATGCTTCGTTGAACACGCAGGCGATCAGGTTGCCATTGCGCAGGGTGAATTTTTTGGCGATGCGCTCGACCACGATATAGTCGCCACGGGTGCGGAAGTTGATGAGCGATTCGGCGCCGGTATCATCCGTCATGTAGAATGCGGGCAGGTCGGCGTTTTTATTGCGGAACTGGAAGTAGGTGAATTCGCCATCGTCGAAAATGCGGATGGGGGCGATGATGTCGGTGCCGGAGACGGTGTAGTTCAGGTTGAACTTGCCGAGGTCGGACAGCGGGTCGGGCACGGAGTCGAGGTAGCGGCTGAAGGACGCGCCGTCGTCGCTGCTGCCGCGCGCGCCACCAGCGCCGCTGCTTTCGTTGGGGTAGAGGAAACGCATGATAAACACCATTTCCTTGTCGTCAATGTCGTCGGTTTCACGCGCATGCAGCTCCAGCAGGTAGGTGCGCTTGTTGGTGATGATGGTCATGTTGGTAGTGGCGTCCTGCTCGATGGGCTTTAAGAACAGGCGGAAACCGGACGGGTTCAGCATCCATGCGGTGGAGTCACCCATGGAGATGGTGAGGATGGTTTCGTCGGGCGCGAATTCGATGGAGGACTGGTAGTGGTAGTGGCCGGTGTATTTATATACCTGGTCGGGTTCGTAAATGACGGTGCGGACACGGTGGTCAATCTGGATGGGGCGGGGTTCGCGGGTGGCTTCGGCCTGGGTTACGCAGGCAAGCGACAGGAGCAAGGCCAGCGCGATGCGCTTAAAGCCAGTCATACTGCGGGATTGCGCGGGCGTTAGCCTCATTTTACGTCCTGAAGTCGTTTGCTGTGGTACTTGGTAACCAAGAAGGTGACAGGTTTAACTTTCTCACCTTTCTCGTCTAACTCAATGCCACTATATTTAAAAGCGATATTTGCTCTCCAGCGGGTTTTTTTTATGTCCGTCTTGCTTTCCACGAAGGCGTCGAAGATGACTTCCATGCTATCGGGCAGGCGCTTGGTGTTCAAAATGCTGATTCTGCGCTTTGAATGGCGCTGGTAGATGTTGATCGGGCCTTCGGGGTTGCTGGGGCTGATCTGGGCCTGCAATTCGTGGAACACTTCTTCGGAGCTTTGGCTTTTGACACCGTTGACGTTGCGATCGAAGGTGGCAATGTCGTATTCCTCGCGGATTTCGACGTAATGCTTCACCATGAAGCGCAGCGCGGCTTCGCTGGGGTTGTCGTTTTTGGTCATTTGCAGCTTCTGGATGCGGGGAATATCTTCGATCACGTCGTTGGTGTTGAAGATAAGCGGCACCTGGCTTTGCAGGGGGTAGAGCGACTGGGCGGCGGACAGCGCGATGATCAGCACCAGCAACGCCAGAGCGGTGAGGAACACATACATGTAGCGTTCGGCCATGGGGTCGTGGATGGCAAGATCATACATCTTGCGTGCTTCACGAAAATATTCGCCCGTGCGAACCTTATCGGCGATGTCCTGATAATCTTCATCGCGCGGGTGAATTTTATGTGTGTTTTCAGTAGGTTTTGGGGGTAGGGTTGCCATTCATGCAGCAAAAAACGGTGTGAAATCTTGCTCAATTTACATTAAAATACTGAAATATACCAGCTTTTTGTTGCTTGACCGAAGGGGCTTCAAGCAGTTAAATCTGGCCAAAATTCGGGCCGATAGTAGCATGGAAAAGTTAACAGAAATTTTAGCGATGGGCGGGTATGGCGCGTTTGTGTGGCCGTCTTATGCGCTGGCTTTTTCGGTGATGCTGGCCATGGCATTAGCGTCGCTTTCGAGCCTGCGCAAGGCCAAGGCGCGCCTTCGCGACCTGCAACTCCTGCCGGACGCAGATGAAACCTAAGCATCAGAGGCTGATTTTTATTGTCGCCAGCATGGTTTTTCTGGTTGCGGCGGTGCTGTTCACGCTGCGTGCTTTCCGCGACAATATCGTGTTTTTTTATAGTCCCGCCGACATTGCCGCCAAGCACCCGCCCGTGGGCCGGGCCATGCGCCTTGGCGGGCTGGTGGAAATGGGCAGCCTTGTGAAAGGCGATGACCAGCGCATTACGTTTGCGGTGACGGACGGCACGGAAAAAATTGAGGTGGATTACCAGGGTATGGTTCCCAACCTGTTCCGTGAGGGGCAAGGCGTGGTGGCGCAAGGGGCGATGACGGACGAAACGCATTTTCACGCCACGCAAATATTGGCCAAGCATGACGAGACCTACATGCCGCGTGAGGTGGTGGATGCGCTGAAAAAGAGCGGGCGCTGGAAGGGTGACGCAACGCCATGATGCCGGAATTCGGGCTTTGTTTTTTGATTATGGCGATGCTGGCCGCGCTGGTGCAGGCGGCGTATGTGCTGCCGTTTGCGCGGCGGTTTGTGCTGCCGTGCCTTGATTCGGCGTCGTGGGTGCAGGCGCTTTGCATCACACTCGCATTCGCTATTTTAGTGCATTTGCGGCTGGATTCGGATTTCAGCGTGATGAATGTGGTACAGCATTCCAACCTGAATTTACCGACGCTGTATAAGATTGTGGGCACATGGGGCAACCATGAAGGCTCGATGCTTTTATGGGTGCTGGTGCTGGCGGTGTTTGGGGCATGCGTGGCCATGCGGCCCCTGCCCTCGGCCCCTGAATTGCGGCCGCTGGTGGTTTCCGTGCAGGCGTTGCTTTCGGTGGGGGTGCTGCTGTTTATTGTGTTTACGTCCAACCCGTTTGAGCGGGTGTTTCCGCCGATGGTGGAGGGTGAAGCGCTGAACCCGCTGCTGCAAGACATGGCGCTGGCGATGCACCCTCCCCTGCTTTATCTGGGTTATGTGGGTTTTTCCATTGTGTTTTCGTTTGCGGCGGCAGCACTCCTGCTGGGCAAAATGGATGATGGCTGGGCAAAGGCGGTGCATCCGTGGATTATGGTGTCGTGGAGTTTCCTGACGCTGGGCATTGGGCTGGGTAGCTGGTGGGCGTACCGCGTTTTGGGCTGGGGCGGGTTCTGGTTTTGGGACCCGGTGGAAAATGCGTCGCTGCTGCCGTGGCTTTCGGGCACGGCGCTGCTGCATTCCAACGTGGTGCTGAAAAAACGGGGGATGCTGAAGGCGTGGGTGTTGCTGCTTTCCATCGTTACGTTTGGGCTTAGTTTGCTGGGCACGTTTTTGGTGCGTTCGGGGCTGCTTATTTCGGTGCATAGTTTTGCGAGCGATCCGGCGCGGGGCACGTTTATCCTTATCTATATTATTGCGGCGCTGGGCGGTGCGTTGCTGCTGTATGCGCTCCGGGCGCACCGCATTGTGCCGGATACGCGCGACGGCATGGTGCCGCTTTCACGCGAGGGCATGATCGTGATCAACAATATGTTCCTGCTTACGGCGTGTGCTTCGGTGCTGCTTGGCACGGCGTACCCGATCATTATTGAATGGATGGATGGCAGCAAGCTTACGGTTGGGCCGCCCTATTATAATCTTACGTTCCTGCCCTTGATTGCGGTGCCGCTGGTATTTGCGGGGCTTACGCCGTTTATGCCGTGGCAGCGGGCGGAATTGCGCAAAGTGTTGCGGCAGGCCCGCCCCGCTGGGCTTGCAGCGATTGCGGCGTTTGCGCTGGTGCTGGGGGCCGAAATGCCACAGGCATTGCTGGGGGCAACCGGGCTGGGGTTGAGCGCGTTTTTGTTTGTGTGCAGTGTGCAGTGGTTGCGGGCGGCAGGCGGGCGCAGCCAGGCGTGGCCGGTGTTTTTGGGGCATTTTGGCGCGGCGTTGATTGTGGCCGGGGTGACGGGGGCGTCGCTGTGGATGCAGGAAGCGGAGCTGCCAATGCGTAAAGGCCAGCAGGTGAAAATTGCGGGGTATACGCTTACCTATACGGATGAAAAAACATTGCGGGAACCGCATTACCACGGGCGGGCGGTGGTGTTTTCGGTGGTGGACGCCCACGCGCAGGCGCTTACCACGCTTACGCCGGAGTACCGGATTTATGATATTCGCCAGACGGCTACGAGTGTTGCAGACATACGCAGCACGCCATGGTATGATTTATACGCAGTGATCGGTGAAAGTTCGGCAGACGGGCAAACCACGGCGGTGCGCATTTACTTCAGGCCCATGATGTGCTTATTCTGGGCCGGTTTTTTAGTGATGGCGGGCGGCGGCCTTGCCAGGATTTTGCGGAGGGGGACATGAACCAGATCCAATTTTTGCGGCTTTTGCCCTTGCTCATCGTGCTTGCCATTTCGGCGTTGCTCGCCACGGGATTGCTAAATACCCACATCACTCGCGGGGCAATGATCAATAAGATCATTCCCGCTTTCAATATTGACCTTGTGGCCACGCCGCAAATCAAGATGACGCAGGAAACCTGGAAGGGCCAGGTGGCGATTATCAATATTTTTGCCTCATGGTGCAAACCCTGCCAGCAGGAACACGCAACGCTTATGCGCCTTGCGCAGACGGGCAAGGCGAATGTGTATGGCATTGCATGGCGCGACACAGCGCCCAATATCGTGAAATACCTGAACGCGCTGGGCAACCCCTACCAGCAGGTGGGCAACGATGAGTTTGGCCGCAGCACCATTCCATTTGCGCTTACTGGCGTACCGGAAACGCTGGTGGTAGACCGCGACGGCAAGGTGTATTACCACTATGTTTCGGCGCTTACCGATGATGAGGTAAATAAAAACATCATCCCGCTTATTGACCGCCTGAACACCACGCATCTTTCCAACAACACGCCGCGCCTGGCGATTGGTAAAGCCAAAGCCGCCAGCAATGCTGCGGCACGCTAGGTTTGCGCTGCTGGGGGCGTGCTTTGTCGCAGGCCCCGCCTTTGCATTATCGCTGGAAGCTCCTTTGAGCGATGCGGCCACGGAGGCGCGCGCGAAGACGCTTTTTCATGAGATTCGCTGTGTGGTGTGCCAGGGAGAATCCATTGCCGATTCCCCGGCGGATGTGGCAAGCGCTTTGCGGCGCGATGTGCGCGAGCGCCTGAGCGCGGGCGTGAATGAAGAAGCAATTAAGGCGGAGCTGGTTTCGCAATATGGCGACAGCGTATTGATGCGCCCGCCGGTGAATGGCACTACGGGGCTGCTGTGGGCGGGGCCGCTGCTGGTGCTGGCGGCTGGGTTGCTGTTTGCGCGGCGTTATTTCAGGCAGGCGCGCTGATGCTGTATGCTGGTTTTTGCATTATTGGGCTGGTGGCGCTGGCGATTATACTTGCGCCGCTTTTGCGGGCGGAATCATTGACGAAAAAACAGCGCGGCATTGTTGCGGCTGTTGTTGCGGTGGGGTTTTTTGTAAGTTTATTTGCGGTGTATGCGGCTGTGGGAGCGCCGGAGGTGGTGGCTTTAAGCGCGGAGCGCGAAGTGACGATGGCGCAGGTGCGCCATGATATTAATTTGTATTCGGTGCGCGTGAGGGACAATCCCGCCGACGCGGAAGCGTGGCTGGCGCTGGGTGCGAATTTTTTGCAGACGGGGCAGACGGCTGCTGCGGTGAATGCGTACAGGCAGGCGGTGAAGCTTACGAAGGGCGACCCGAAGGTGATACTGGTGTATGTGCAGGCGCAGGTGACGGATGCGAACGGCAATGTGAGCGATGAAGCCGCCAAGGGGCTGGAGATGGTGCTGATGCAGGACCCGAAAAACCCGGAGGCGCGCTACCTGACGGCGGTGCGTAAATTACAGCAGGGCAAGAATGCAGAGGCGATGAAGATGATGCGCGAATTGTATCATTCGCTGCCGGAAGGCGCGCCACTCAAAGACCTGATTGACCGCCAGATCGGCAATAAATAATTAGTCGAAATCCAATTAGTCAAAGCGCTGGGGGTCTGCGGCGTATACGCCCAGTACCGTGACCTTTTTGCAGAAGAAGCCGAGTTCTTCGAGGGCTTGCTGCACGTTTTTGTCGCGCGGGTGGCCCTCAAACGTGAGGAAGAACTGCGCGGCGTCGCGCGCGGTGCCACCGGGGATGTAGCTTTCCAGCTTCAGGATGTTTACGCCGTTGGTTGCGAAACCGCCGAGGGATTTATACAAGGCGGCGGGAATGTTGCGGATGGCAAACAGCAGCGTGGTCAGGATGCGGCCCGCGTCCGGCTCCGGGTCTGTGGGGGTGCGGGAGATGATGATGAACACGGTGGTGTTGGTGTCGGAATCCTGCATGTGTTCGCGTAAAGTCGTTAGGCCGTAGAGTTCGCCCGCGAGTGGCGAGGCAATGGCAGCCTTGGTGGGGTCGTTCCATTTCGCCACGTCTTCGGCGGCGGCGGCGGTGTTTGAATAGGGGTGCGATTGCAGGCCCATTTCGCGCAGATGTTCGCGGCACTGGAGCAAGCCCTGCGGGTGGGAGTATACATCTTTAATGGTGGCAAGCGTTGCGCCTTTGGGGGCCAGCAGGCAGTGCTCGATGGCCTGAAAATATTCGCCCACGATGTGCAGGTTGGTGCGGGGGAGCAGGTTGTGAATTTCGGCCACGCGCCCGGCTTGGGAATTTTCGATCGGAATCATGCCCAAAGACGCGCTGCCATTGGCTACGGCCTCGAACACATCTTCGAACGAAGGGCACGGCAGGGTGTGCATATAGGGGTTTGACTGGCGGCACGCCAAATCGGCGTTCGCTCCGGCAACCCCCATGAATGCAATGGTATTTTCTGCGTCGGGGTTGGTATTTCCGGGGGCGATTTTGGCACTATTATTCATGGTGGGGCTGGACATCTGTTATAATTAACCTTACATAAGAACCTCTTCACATATCACGTTTTATCTGGAATGCAAATGCAGAGCAAAGAATGGAGCCTCGATAGCTGGCGGGAACTGCCGATTAAACAGCAGCCGCAATACCCCGACAGCGCCAAGCTGGCTGAGGTTGAGCGCTCGTTACGGAGCTTGCCCCCCCTCGCCTCGCCGGGTGAAAGCCGCGCGCTGAAGCGCGAGCTGGCCGATGCGGCGTTGGGCAAGGCGTTTTTGCTGCAGGGCGGCGACTGCGCCGAGAGCTTCGCGGAGTTTAACGAGGATAATTTACGCAACTTCTTCCGTGTGTTGCTGCAAATGACCATGGCGCTGATGTATGGCGCGAGCTGCCCGGTGGTGAAGGTTGGCCGTATTGCGGGCCAGTTTGCCAAGCCGCGTTCGGAAAATAATGAGAAAATCGGCGGCATTGAGCTGCCTGCGTATCGCGGCGATATGGTGAACGGCATGGATTTCGATGCTGAAAACCGTATTCCCGACCCGGAACGTTTGCTGCGCGTGTATTATCAGGGTGCGGCGACGCTCAACTTCCTGCGCACTTTGGCGCGGGGCGGGTATTCGTCGTTGAAGCAGATCAACCGCTGGAATGCGGAATTTTTGGAATCCTCCACACAGGCGAAGCGCTTTGGCGAGCTGATCCAGCGCATCAATGAATGCATCGGCTTCATTCAGGCGTGCCGCTTGCCGCTGGATGAGGTGGAAGAATTTTCGGAAGCCAGTTTCTTCACCTCGCACGAGGCGTTGTTGCTGGGGTATGAGGCGTCCCTCACCCGTTTGGATGAGACGGACGGGAAATATTATGCGGCATCGGCCCATATGCTCTGGATTGGCGACCGCACGCGCTCGCCCGATGAGGCGCATGTGGAGTTTTTACGCGGGGTTGCAAACCCGATTGCGTTTAAGGTTGGGCCATCCATGACCGCCGATGGGTTGTTGAAACTCATTGATATCCTGAACCCGGAAAACGAGCCGGGCCGCCTGACGCTGATTGCGCGCATGGGCAGCACCAAGATCGGCGAAATGCTGCCGCCACTGATTCGCGCGGTGCGTGACGCGGGCAAAATCGTGGTGTGGTCGTGCGATCCGATGCATGGCAACACCATCAAGTCGCCCAACGGGTATAAGACGCGCAAATTCACCGATATTCTTTCGGAAGTGCGCCAGTTCTTCGCCATTCACAAGGCCGAGGGCACGTTTGCGGGCGGGGTGCATTTTGAGATGACGGGGCAGGATGTTACCGAGTGCCTCGGCGGTGCGCAGGCGATTTCGGAAATCAACCTGAGTGACCGCTACCACACGCATTGCGACCCGCGGTTGAACGGTTCGCAGGCATTGGAGCTTGCGTTCCTGATCGCTGAAACGCTCAAGAAACAAAAATCCTAACAGCTCGTTGACAGCCTGTTTGCCGCCTTCTATCATGGTCGTCCGAAAAACATTGGCCAAAAAACAGAGGAGATGGTTCCATGGGTAAAAAAGCTGGCGGCGTTGCCGTTGATCAATTGAAGAGCATTATTGCACGCGTTGAAAAACTCGAAGAAGAAAAAGGCGGCATTTCCGCTGATATCCGCGACGTATTCGCCGAAGCAAAAGGCAACGGCTTTGACGTAAAGGCCATTCGCACGATTTTGAAAATGCGCAAAATGGACGCATCTGAGCGCGAAGAACAGGAAACCATCCTGGATGTGTACCTGAACGCGCTGGGCATGCTGCCGGACTACGAAGAAGCGGCGTAAGCTTCAACAGGGAATTTGATGAAGGGGGCGCTTTGGCGTCCCCTTTTTCGTTAGGGGCGGCGCTCGTCGCGCAGTTCTAAATATTTGGCCACGCGCACAAAGCGGGCGAAGCTGTACATCACCGCGTTGATGAAGCCGCGGCGGCCACGGAAAATGTAGCCGCGCAGGATGTAGTCCTTGAAAAAGGCGAAGGGGATTTCGACGATCATGCGCAGTGTGGGATATTCCATACCCTTTCTTTGCAGGTTTTCGGCTTGTGCGCTGCTGTAGCTATTTAGCTTGGCGATGACGTGGGACCATGAGCGGAAGGAGCGGTGCAGCACGGGTTTTTCCAGCGTGCGGGTGAAGCCGTCGGTGATGACGGAATCATGCACGGGGCTTTCGGAGAAGCGGCCCTTCTCGCGGTTATAGAGGCGCAGCACGAAATTGGTGTGGGCGAAGCGCGAAAGCTTGCGCTCGCCGGGGAGCAGGTCGCGGACGCGAAGGGTGAAGCCCGCTTCGGAGGGTTCGCCGTTTACGAAAAGGGTGTGGATTTCGACGGCCAGTTCGGGGGTGATTTCTTCGTCAGCGTCAATGTTCAGCAGCCAGCGGTTTTTGCATTGGGTTTCGCCGAAGCGCTTCTGCATGCCGTAACCGGGCCATGGATTAAAGTAGGTTTTTGCGCCGAAGGATTCGGCGATGGCGACG
>JAYULW010000058.1:0-15453 GCA_043763155.1 Alphaproteobacteria bacterium
AGAAGCAGGCACGCATGAAGGCGTTCAAGATCGCTGAAGAAGAAATGAAGAAGGCCAATGCGCTGGCGGCGAAGAAGCGTGAAGAAGAAGCGCTTTTACGCGCAAGCCAGCCGGAAGTTGAAGAAGAGCCGGAGCCTAAGGCGAAGACCGAAGAAGCCAAGCCCGATGTGGTGACGGCGCCTTCGATTGCCGATGCGCAGGCCGCAGAGCAAAAGCGCAGCAACGTGGTGACGGCGCCGAAAAGCCTGACCAAGTCGCATACGCCCGTTCCTTCCGAAGAAAGCGAACGCGCCGACAAGAACAAAACCGGCAAGCTGAAACTGCGCGTGGGCGAAGAGCGCCGCAGCTCCGGCAAGATTACCGTGCAGAACGCACTTTCCAACATTGAAGAGCAGCGCATGCGCTCGCTCGCATCCATCCGCCGCCAGCGCGAAAAGGCGCTGAAGAAGGCACAGGGCGGTGGTGACGCGTCGGAAAAAGTGATCCGCGAAGTGGTTATTCCCGAAGCGATTACGGTTCAGGAACTGGCGAACCGTATGGCCGAACGCGTGGTGGATGTTATCAAGTCGCTGATGAAACTCGGCGTGATGGTGACGCCTACGCAGTCCATTGATCCGGATACGGCGGAACTGGTGGTGGGCGAATTCGGCCACAAGTTTAAGCGCGTGACCGAAGGCGACGTGGAAAACGTGCTGAACGACGAAGAGAACGAAGATAAAGCCGATCTGGTTGCGCGTCCGCCGGTTGTGACCATCATGGGCCACGTGGATCATGGCAAGACTTCGCTGCTGGACGCATTGCGCAAGACCGATGTTGCGGCGCGCGAAGCAGGCGGCATTACGCAGCATATTGGCGCATATCAGGTTGAGCTGGCAGGCGGGCGCAAGGTTACGTTCCTTGACACGCCGGGCCATGAAGCCTTTACCGCCATGCGCGCGCGCGGTGCGAAAATTACCGACATTGTGGTTCTTGTGGTTGCTGCCGACGACGGCATCATGGAACAGACCAAGGAAGCTATTGCCCATGCGAAGGCGGCGGAAGTGCCGATTCTGGTGGCGGTCAATAAAATTGATAAGCCGGGTGGCGACATTAACCGCGTGAAGCAGGAACTGATGCAGCACGGGCTGATTCCCGAAGAGTTCGGTGGCGATACCATCGTGATCGGGGTTTCGGCGAAGACGGGCGAAAACCTCGACCAGCTGGTTGAGACGTTGCTGTTGCAGGCGGAAGTTCTGGAACTGAAGGCGAACCCTGAGCGCGTGGCTGCGGGTGTGGTTGTGGAAGCCCGCCTCGATCCGGGCAAGGGCGCTGTGACGACCATTTTGGTGCAAAAAGGCACGCTGAAAGTTGGCGATCTTGTGGTTGCGGGGCCTGCGTATGGCCGCGTGCGTACCATGGTTGACGATAAGAACCAGACGCTGAAAGAAGCATTGCCGGGAACTCCGGTGGTGATTCTTGGCTTGAGCCAAGCACCGGAAGCGGGCGACACGTTCTCGGTTGTTGATAACGAAAAACAGGCGCGCGACATTGCGGAATACCGTGAACGCCGCATCCGCGAACAGAATGTGGTGGCCAATACGCGCACGCTGGATTCGCTGTTTGGCTCGGCTGCGGGCACGAACGCGAAAGAACTGCCGATCATCATTAAGGGCGACGTGCAAGGCTCGGTTGAAGCTATTGCGGGTTCGCTCAATAAATATTCCGGCGCAGAAGTTGCGGTGCGTATTTTGCACTCCGGCGTGGGCGGGATTTCGGAATCCGACATTACACTGGCCAAAGCTACGGGCGCGATGATCATTGCGTTTAACGTGCGCGCGGCACCGAAGGCTAAAGAACTGGCGAGCCGTGACAAGATCAACATCCGTTACTACTCCATTATTTATAATGTGGTGGATGACGTGAAGGCGGCGCTGTCGGGCATGTTGTCGCCCACCTTGCAGGAAAACTTCCTGGGGTATGCGCAGATTCGCGAAGTGTTCAACATCAGCAAGTCTGGCAAGGTTGCTGGCTGTATGGTGACCGACGGTACCATCAAGCGCGGGTGCAAGGTGCGCCTGCTGCGTGACAACGTGGTGATTCATGAAGGTACGCTGAAAACGCTGAAGCGCTTCAAGGACGAAGTGAAGGAAGTGAAGAGCGGGCTTGAGTGCGGTATGGCATTTGAGAACTACGAAGACATTCGCCAAAATGACCAGATCGAATGCTTCGAAGTCCAAGAACTAGCCCGCACCGTTTGATTCCATGAAGCTTGGCTGCAAATAGCGCTTTCCTGCGCTTCCGGTGCTCACGTACTTATGTACGCTGCGCTCCGGTTCTCGGAAAGCACCATTTTCGCTCAAGCTTGATGAAATCGGTTTAGTAAGTGGAAGAGTGATAATGGCGAAGCTGCACGATTTATTTTCTGGGAAGGGCGCTAATTCACAGCGGCCGCTGCGTATTGGCGAAGAGATGCGCCATGCGCTTTCGGATGTTTTTATCCGTGGGGAATGCCGCAGCCCGGAATTGTTTGACGTGACCATTACCATTTCCGAAGTGCGTGTTGCGCCGGATATGAAAAACGCGACCGCGTTTTTTATGCCGCTGGCGGGGCAGAATAAGGAAAAGCTTTTGCAGGTGTTGCGCGATTCTTCGCCGGAGATTCGCCATCTGGTTTCCAAACGCATGAACCTGCGCCATACGCCGCGCATTTTGTTTTCGCTGGATGAGTCGTTTGAAGTGGCGCACCGGATTGAAGAATTGCTGGCAAGCCCGGAAGTGGCGAAAGATTTGAAGAAGCCGGAAACCGAGGAATAGGCGTGGAAGACTGGAAGCTGCAAAGCGAAATCAACGCCTTTACGGATGCGTGCAGCGGCGATTCCAGCGAGCTTATCAAAGCGACGAAACGCATGTCGCGCATCAATGATCAATTACGTAAACCTGAGCAGCGCCAGATGGTGCTGGAGCAGCTTATTCCGCTGATGGACGATGCGCGCCACGCGGTGCGCCAATGCGCGGGCTGTGTGGTGATGGGCGTGAAGGTGGAGAAGTTTTCGACGCTGCCGGACGAGCGCGTTTTCGAGCTTTATAACGGCGAGGGGCTGGTGTGTTTTAGCCGCGAGTGGAAGAACAAGGTGCCGCAAAGTGAGCAGCAACTGGCGTGGATGGAATTCGTGGCCGGCCACCAGGTGGCGCGCGGGCGCTACGAATGAAAATTGATGGCTGGGTGATTCTGGACAAGCCTTCGGGCATTAGCTCGGCGCATGCGGTGGCGAAGGTGAAGCGGCTTTTGCGCCCTGACAAGATCGGGCATGCGGGGACGCTGGACCCGCTGGCGTCGGGGGTGCTGCCGCTGGCGCTGGGGGAGGCGACCAAGACGGTTGGCTATATGATGGATGCGGGAAAGGGGTATTCCTTTACCGTGACATGGGGGCAGGAGCGCGACACCGACGACAGCGAAGGCGCGGTGGTGCAGGAGAGCGCGCTCAGGCCCAAAAAAGAAGATATTCTTGATATTTTACGGGATTATGTGGGGCTGATACAGCAGACCCCGCCGAATTACTCGGCCATTAAGGTGGATGGCAAGCGGGCCTATGACATGGCGCGGGGTGGGGAAGAGGTTGTGCTTAAGAGCCGCGAGGTGCGGGTGGACTCGCTGGAAATGACGGGGTATGGCCCTGAATCGGCTGAATTTTTGTGCTATTGCGGGAAGGGAACGTATATTCGCTCTTTGGCCCGCGATATGGGGCGCAGGCTGGGCTGTTATGGCTACATCACCGTGCTTAGAAGGTTAAAGGTAGGGAATTTCGGGGAAAACCATGCGATTTCGCTGGAAGTGTTGGAAGAAATGAGGCATAACCCTGAAACTAAATTTTTATGGCCTGTTGAATCTGCGCTGGACGACATCTTGGCGTGGGAGATAACTCCCGATCAGGCGGAATGGCTCAGGATGGGCCGCTTAATCTCACTTCCCCTCAACGTGGAAGAATCGGCAAGCATTACCATGCTTGCGCGGTGTGAAGGCAAGGCGGTTGCAATCTGTTCTGTTACGCAAGGTTCAGTGAAACCAGTCCGTGTGTTCAATCTATAATATAAGGATAGCTACGATGTCGGATAAAGCAGAAGCAGCGAAAGTTGTAAAACAAGAGACCATCAAAACATATGCCACCAGCAAAGAAGACACTGGCAGCCCGGAAGTACAGGTTGCGTTGCTCACTGGCCGCATCACGCATTTGACCCAGCATTTTTCCGGTCATAAGAACGACCATCACTCCCGCCGCGGTTTGCTGATCCTCGTGGGTCGCCGCCGCCGTTTGCTGGATTACTTGAAAAAGATCGACTACTCGCGTTATGAAACGCTGATCAAAAAGCTCAACATCCGTAAGTAATGATTTTCGTGGTTCACGAATTCTAACAAGACTATCGCCTGCGGTGAAAGGTTCACCGCAGGCGTTTTATTTTTGGCATTTTATTTTTTATAGGTACGAAGGAGATATATATTATGTTTACCATTGCTAAAAAAACGATCGAATGGGGTGGCCGTCCGCTGACCATGGAAACCGGCCGTATTGCACGTCAGGCTGACGGTGCTGTGCTTGTTTCTTATGGCAACACCGTTGTGCTTTGCACCGTAGTTGCTGCGAAAACCCCCAAGCCGGATATTGATTTCTTCCCGCTGACCATCAACTACCAGGAAAAGGCATTCGCTGCCGGTAAAATTCCCGGTGGCTTCTTCAAGCGCGAAGGCCGCCCCACGGAAAAAGAAACGCTGACCTGCCGTCTGATTGACCGCCCGCTGCGTCCTTTGTTCCCTGAAGGTTTTTATAACGAAACGCAAGTTATCTGCACGCTGCTGTCGCACGATTTGCAGAACGATCCTGACGTACTTGCCATGATCGGCGCTTCGGCTGCGCTGACCATTTCGGGCATTCCGTTCATGGGCCCCATCGCTGGCGCGCGCGTCGGTTATGTTGACGGCGAATATTTGCTGAACCCCACCAAGCTCGAACAGCTTGATAGCAAGCTCGACCTCGTGGTTGCTGGCACGAAGCGTTCGGTTCTCATGGTGGAATCGGAAGCGCAGGAACTGAACGAACAGATCATGCTGGGCGCTGTGATGTTTGGTCACCGCGAAATGCAGCCTGTTGTGGACATGATCATTGCGCTGGCTGAAGAAGCAGCGAAAGAACCGTGGAACTTTGTGAAGAAAAGCGAAGACGCTCTGGCTTCCGAACTGCGCACCTTGCTGGAAACTGACTTGCGCGCAGCTTACAAGCTGAAGGCGAAGCAGGAACGCTCGGTTCGCATTGACGACCTCTACACCAAGATGGAAGTTGAATATAAGGACAAGGGTTACGACAAGAAGACCCTCGGCAGCTACTTCAAAAAGCTGGAACAGGAAATCGTGCGTACTGACGTTGTTGAAAGCAAGTCGCGCATTGACGGTCGTGGTCCGGCAGACATCCGCCCCATCCTTTGCGAAGTGGGCGTGCTTCCTATGACGCATGGTTCGGCGCTGTTTACGCGTGGCGAAACGCAGTCCATCGTTGTTGCCACCCTCGGCACCAGCCAGGATGAGCAGATCATTGATGCGATTGAAGGCGAATACCGCGAAGACTTCATGCTGCATTACAACTTCCCTCCGTTCTCCACCGGCGAAGTGGGCCGCGTAGGCAGCCCCGGCCGCCGCGAAATCGGCCATGGCAAGCTGGCTTGGCGCTCGGTTCATCCGATGCTGCCTGAGAAGGAAGCATTCCCGTACACGCTGCGTTGCGTTTCGGAAATCACTGAATCCAACGGTTCGTCTTCGATGGCGACTGTGTGCGGTTCGTCGCTTGCACTCATGGACGCTGGCGTTCCTTTGAAGGCTCCTATCGCTGGTATCGCGATGGGCCTGATCAAAGAAAAGTCTGGCTTCGTAGTTCTGTCGGACATTCTGGGTGATGAAGATCACTTGGGCGACATGGACTTCAAGGTTGCGGGTACGACCAACGGCATTACTGCACTTCAGATGGACATCAAGATTGATGGCATCACCGAAGAGATCATGCAGATTGCTTTGAAGCAGGCTGAAGGCGGCCGTAAGCACATCCTCGGCGAAATGGCCAAGGCGCTTGCCGCACCGCGTGAATCGGTTGGTTCCACCGCACCGCGCATCACGACCCTGTCTATCCCCAAGGATAAGATCCGTGACGTTATCGGCTCCGGCGGTAAAGTCATTCGCGAAATCTGCGAAGTGACTGGCGCGAAGATTGATATTGACGATGACGGCACTGTTCGCATTGCAGCAACCTCGGAAGAAGCCGGTAAAAAGGCTTACGACTGGGTTTACGGCATTGTAGCTGAGCCTGAAGTTGGCCAGATCTATTCCGGCAAGGTTGTGCGTATCGTTGATTTCGGCGCATTCGTGAACTTCTTTGGCGCGAAAGACGGTTTGGTACATATTTCTGAACTCGCTGACCACCGCGTGAACAAGGTGGAAGACGTGATTCAGGAAGGCGCAGCCGTGAAGGTTAAGGTTGTGGACATTGACAACCGTGGCAAGGTTCGCCTTTCCATGCGCGTGGTTGACCAGGAAACCGGCGCTGACCTTTCCGACGAGAAGGAAGTTAAAGAGCGCAAGCCCGCTTCCAACTAGTCTTTAGACTCAGAAAAACCCCGGCTGCCGCAAGGCGCCGGGGTTTTTTATTGCCCGCGCAGCAAAGAGGCCTATAGTGGCGGCTTATTATAGGGGGATGGCTTATGAAGATGCGCTTGCTGGTGGCTTTGCTGCTGTTGTCGGGCTGTGCGACGGGGATTGATTCGGGTTCTATCCAGCCTGCGAAGGCGGATTTTGAAAAAGAACTGCCCGAAACCTTCAAGCTTAAGGGCAAGGTGGAGCTGGGGGAGGTGACCAGCGTCTATGAGACGAATAAATGGCTGATGACCAATGACAAGATGACGCCGGAGGCTTTTAAGGGCGCGTTGAACCGCATGCTGGGCCAGGCCAAGATTCTTTCACGCGGGAAGGGCAAATATATTCTTACGGCGCGGATTATGGATTACCGGTATCCTTCGATGGGCATGATGCATGTGACGGCGGGAGCCGCAGTGGCGTACCGGGTGGTAGAGGCTGATACGGAGAAGGAAGTGTATTCCAAGACCATCACCAGCGCGTTTGAGAAGAAAAAGGGCCTGTTTGCCGATGCGCAGCCCACCAAGATACAGGCCACAGCCACGGCCTTTGCTGAAAACGCCGTGCAACTGGCGCGGGAGCTGGCCGACATAGTGCCGGTGGACAAGAATGATACTTCGACGATTCCCCTTAATAAGCTTAAAGGAGCTGTAAAATGACGATATTACGTAGCTGTATGGTGGGTTTGAGCGTTTTGGCGCTGCTTGCGGGCTGCTCTAAGCAATCCCAGAACCAGTATGACTATAGCGAAGTGGGAAAAAGCAGCGTGGCTGAGTTCGGTACTGTGATCGGCGTGCGCGAAGTTGAGGTTAAGGCCGAGAATACAGGCACGGGGGCGCTCGCTGGGGGCGTTGCGGGCGGTGTGGCAGGTAACAACATGGGTAACGGCTACGGGCAGGTTGTGGGCCTTGTAGGGGGCGCGCTGGTGGGCGCGGCTGCCGGGTCTCTGGCGGAACAGTCGCTCAGCGACTATAAGGCGATGGAGTATACGGTGATCAAGGAGAACGGCAAAACCCTGACGCTGGTGCAAAACACCAAGCCGGACGAGCCGGTATTTAAGCAAGGCGACCGGGTGCTGGTGCAGACCTCTGGCAGCTACCAGCGCGTGCTGCCGACCACGCAGATCCCAACTGAAATTGCCCGCCCGAAGGGTGTAAAGTTTAGAGATTAATTATAAAACAATAGCTTAATTGTTTTATGAGGGTAAAAAAAGGGCTCCCTAAATAAGGGAGCCCTATTTTTTAGGTCCGTAAGACCCGATTGCCTGTAATTAGAGGCGGATCGGGGTTACTTTGCGAGCCTGAGCAGCCTTCGCCATCAGCGAAAGACCAACTTTGGGCTTGGAGGATTTAGCAGGCTTCTTAGCAACCTTTTTAGCTACTTTCTTAGCAGCAGGCTTCTTAGCAGCGGTCTTCTTAGCAACTTTCTTCTTAGCTACTTTTTTAGCAGCAGGCTTCTTGGTAGCAACTTTCTTCTTCGCTACTTTCTTAGCTGCTGGCTTCTTAGCAGCGGTTTTCTTAGCAGCGGTCTTCTTCTTAGCAGCAGGCTTTTTAGCAGCTACTTTCTTTTTTGCAGTGATAGCCATTGTGTAACTCCATCTTAAGTTGGCAATATACACTCGCACCACGCGAATGAATATTGAAGACAGTTATAAACCCAAAATGATAAAGAATCTATTAATGCGAAATGGGTTCTGGCTTTATCTTCGATGGTTGCACTGCGGTGTGATGAATATTCGTACCGTGTGCGGTATGAGTTTTGTGTGTGTGAAATATAGAGTGAGCGGGAGTTCTAGCGTTACGTGTACGGTACGAATATTGCGAAAATGCGTGCGAAAAAACTGCAAAGTATTTTATGCGAATGCCTGTAATTTCGTTCCGAGTGTGATATAAAAATCACTATGGTGAGGCGCTGCAGCATGCGATATACCTTGATGAAACATGGACTATGCCACGACATGAGCAGCATTGGAAAAATTTTTCGCCAGACGATTATCACCACGGTGATGGTGGTTGTGCTTGGCTCTGGCACTGCGTTTGCGCAGCGCGCTTCGTTTTTCGACATGCAGGAAAAACGTTCGGATAATATCAGCCCGTTCCCGAAATGGACCGGCATGATGGCGCGATACGAGGATCAAAAGCTCTATCAGGAGGATTCGGAATGCGGCAAGGCGCGTTTTAATCCGTGCTCGATCCTGCAATGGAAGGCAATGCTGGATGAGCTGCAGGACGAACCCTTCCGCGAACAATTGCAGCAGGTGAACGCCTGGAGCAACCAGCACCCGTATATCGAAGACCAGATCAACTGGGGGCTGGAAGACTATTGGGAGACGCCTAACGAGTTCATGGAAATCAGCGGGGACTGCGAAGATTACGCGATCTCCAAATATTATTCGCTGCGGGCTTTAGGCATCAGCGCCGACCGTTTGCGGGTTATTATTTTGCAGGACCTGAACCTCGGCGGGGTGATTCATGCGGTGCTGGGGGTTTATACGCCCGACGGCGAATTACTGATTCTCGACAACCAAAGCCAGCGGGTGACGCGGGCGCTTAAAATTTACCACTACCGGCCCATTTTCGGCATTAACGAGAATTCCTGGTGGGCTTATTATCCCAATAATTGAAATCGCCTTGGCAAAACCCGCTCATTTTGCTACATCTTTTGTATAACTTAGGAGAGACCCATGACTAGCCAGCCAATGATATCCGAAGCCGAAGACGGCCCAAACTTCGCGCCCAAGATATATGGTATCGCCCTTCTGGTGGCGGCGATTGTGGTTTCCGGCCTGTGGCTGGTGACCCGGTTTTCCGATGCGGATAAAATGCGCGACATGCAGACATGGCGCGAAAAGCTGAACCTGATTGCAGAAAGCCGCACTGCCGATGTGGACGCATGGGTGAGCGGGAATTTTAAAGAGCTGCGCACGCTTGCCGATAATCCTTCGCTGCAATTATATATGACCGAGTTGCAGCTGATGAAAGACGCGCCGAAAAAAAGCGCGAAAGATGAGGGCGGCGAGCCTTCGCAGAAATCCTATTTGCGCAACCTGATGCTGTATACGGCGCAGCGCGCTGGGTTTGGAGCGGGCAGCGTTGGGGCGAATATTCCGGCGAATGTGCAAAAGGGCAGCAAAAATGGCCTCGCCATTATTGACGCTACGGGCAATGTTCTGGTTTCGACCATTCTTGCGCCGGGCACGAAAGATCTGATCGCTGAGCATGTGCAGCAATCGGTGGTGGGCAAGGAAGCGCTGATTGATATCCGCAAGGATAAAGACGGTGTGCCGTATATGGGTTTCATTGTTCCTATTTACAGTATTCAGGGCGACCATGCCGCCGAAGCGCAGATCGGGCGCGTGGTGGGCATTAAAACGCTGGATAATGCGGGCTTGTTTCCACTGCTGAAACATCCGGGCAGCACGGAAAAGACGCTGGAAACACTGATTGTCCGGCATACGGGCGCAAAGGTGGATTATCTTTCGCCGCTGATGGATGGTAGCGAAGCGCTGAGCCTTGAAGGCGACGGCGATGCCCGCAAGAACGCGTCGGCGGCATTGCTGGACACGCCGGGAAGTTTTGTGTCAGAGCTTACGGATTACCGCGGTCATAAAGTATTGGCGACGTCGCGCAGCGTTACGGGCACGCCATGGGCATTGGTGATAAAGATTGATGCAAGCGAAGCGCTCGCTGAAAGCGGGCAGCGCAGGGCGAGCCTTGAAGTGGTGTTCTTCCTGCTGATTGCGGTGATCGCGCTGATTGTGGCGGCTACGTGGTGGCGGGCGAATTCAAAGCGCTCGGTGCTGATGTCGGGTTTTTTCCAGCGCGCGGCGGCACGCGCGCAGGCGCAGGAGCAGTTGGTGCGCCTTGTGGCGGATTACCAGCCGGAGCCTATTTATATTGTGGACGGCGAAAAGACGGTGCGGTTTGCGAACCAGAAGGCCGCCGATGAGGCGCGCATGTCGGTGGAAACTATTCCGGGCAGGTCGCTGTGGGATGTGCGGGGCGCAGGGCGCTCGAAGCATCTGGCGGAGAAGTGCGACGAGGTGCTGAAAATTGGGCAGGTGGCGTATGAGGTGTGGCGCGAGAAGCAAGGCACAGGGCGCGATAATGATAAGGTGTTCCGCAATGCGTATGTGCCGCTGGACCATATTCCGATTGTGACGCTGCCGAAGCCAACGCCGGGGGTTTTGGTGGTGGAGCAGGACATCACCGAAGTAGTGCTGGAGCGCGAAATGCGCATGAAAACGCAGCGCCAGTTGATTGAAACGCTGGTGACGCTGGTGGATAAGCGCGATCCGTTTTCGGCGAATCACTCCAAGCTGGTATCGCAATTGGCGTATGAGGTTGCGGTGCAGATGGAGCTGGATAGCATCACGATCGAGACGACCAGCAAGGCAGGCAGCCTGATGAATATTGGTAAGATCATTGTGCCTGCGGAGTTGCTGACGAAGGCGGCGGCGCTGACGTTTGAAGAGAAGCGCACCATTCATGAATCTATGAATACGGCGGCGGAATTGATGGATGGCATCAGCTTTGATGGCCCGGTGGCGGAGACGCTGCGCCAGTGGCAAGAGAAGTGGGATGGCACGGGGCCGCTGGGCTTGCGTGGCGAGGACATTCTTATTTCGGCGCGGATTATTGCGGCGGCGAATGCGTTCATCGGTATGGTGAGCCCGCGTTCGTGGCGCACGGCGATGACGATTGAGGCAGCGAATAAATTCCTGATGGACCAGAGCGACACGCATTTCGACCGCCGGGTGGTTGTGGCGATGGTGAACTTCATTGATAACCATAATGGCCGCGAGTGGCTGGTGCGCGTGTTGGGTGCGCAAGTGGCGGCGTAATACCTATATAGGTAATAAAAAAGGCCGCTGAGTTTTCAGCGGCCTTTTTTATTAGTCAAACTTGTTAGTTCTTGGGAAGCCGGTGGGGGGCAGGCGCCCGGCATCGGCGCGGTTGCCGACCCATGGTTTGAGGTCGGTTTCGACGCGGGTTTTGCCGCCAAGCGCCCAGCTCAGGCCTTCCTTCAGGGTGAAGGTTTTGAGGTCGGAGAGGCCGCCGTCTTTGTATTTTTGCAGCGTTACGCCTTGGCCGCGCTTCATGGGGGGAAGCTGGGTGAGGGGGAACAGCAGGAGTTTGCGGTTGTCGCCGATGATGGCGACGTGGTCGCCGTCAATGGGGGTGCAGATGACGGCTTTGTGGCCTTCGGTGACGTTTAGCACCTGCTTGCCGTTGCGGGTTTGGGCCATGACTTCGCTGGCTTCGACGATGAAGCCTTTGCCTGCGGAGCTTGCCACCAGCAGGGTTTGCTCAGGGTCGTAGATGGAGAGCGACACGATCTCGGCGTCGTTATCCATGTCGAGCATGAGGCGAACAGGTTCGCCCTGGCCTTTGCCGCGGGGGAGTTTGTCGGCGGGCAGGGTGTAGAATTTGCCGTCGGAGGAGAAGAGGAGCAGCTTGTCGGTGGTTTGGCCGAAGAGCTGGAATTTTTCTTCGTCGCCTTCTTTGTATTTCACGTCGGACACGTCGGCCTGATGGCCTTTCACCGCGCGAATCCAACCCATATTTGACAGCAGGATGGTGATGGGTTCTTTTTCGACGAAGGCTTCGATGTCAATGATCTTGCCCACGGGGGCTTCGGCGAAATCTGTGCGGCGCTTGCCGTCGGGCGTTTTGGGGCCGAAACGGTGCTTGATGTCTTTAATTTCGTCGGAAATTTTGAGCCAGCATTTTTCGTCGGAGGCGAGGAGGGCTTTGAGTTCTTTTTGCTCTTTGGAGAGGGCGTCGTTTTCGGTTTTGATTTCGAATTCTTCGAGCTTGCGCAAAGACCGCAGGCGCATGTTGAGGATGGCTTCGACCTGCAGGTCGGTGAGTTTCCATTTTTTCATCATCACCTGTTTCGGCTCGTCTTCTTCGCGGATGATGCGGATGACTTCGTCGAGGTTCAGGTAGGCGATCATGAGGCCGCCGAGGACTTCGAGGCGGTGGGCGATTTTGCCGAGGCGGTAGTTGGTGCGCTTGATCAGAACATCGAGGCGGTGTTCTAAGAATGCGAACAGGATCTCTTTCAGGTTCATGACGCGGGGGGTGCCGGTGGCGTCCAGCACGTTCAGGTTCATGTTGAAGCGTGTTTCGAGGTCGGTGATGCGGAACATGGATTCCATGAGCATTTCGGCATCAACGGAGCGGTTCTTGGGTTCCAGCACGAGGCGGATTTCTTCGGCGGATTCGTCGCGGATGTTGCCCAGAAGCGGTAACTTTTTATCTTTGAAGAGGTCGGCGATCTTTTCGATCATGCGCGACTTCTGGATCTGGTAGGGGATTTCGGTGACGATGATCTGGTACATGCCGTGGCTGAGTTCTTCGACGTGCCATTTTGCGCGCAGGCGGATGGCGCCGCGGCCGGTTTCGTAGGCAGCTAAGATATTTGCTTCGGGTTCTACGATGGTGCCGCCGGTGGGGAAGTCGGGGCCGGGGATGTGGCGGGCGAGTTTGGCCACCGAACATTCGGGGTTGCCGATGAGGTAGATGAGCGCGTCGCAGAGTTCACCGACGTTATGCGGAGGGATGGAGGTTGCCATGCCGACCGCGATGCCTTCGGAGCCGTTGGCCAGCAGGTTGGGGAAGGCGGAGGGAAGCACGATGGGCTCCATTTCCGAGCCGTCATACGTTGGGCGGAAGCCGACGGTGTCTTCGTCAATGCCATCGAGCAATGTCATGGCGACTTCGGTGAGCTTGGCTTCGGTGTATCGCATAGCGGCGGCGTTGTCGCCGTCAATGGAGCCGAAATTGCCCTGGCCTTCGACCAGCGTGTAGCGCACGGCGAAATTCTGGGCGAGGCGCACCATGGCTTCGTATACGGCTACGTCGCCGTGGGGATGGTATTTACCGATAACGTCACCGACCACGCGGGCGCATTTCTTGTAGCCGGATTTGGGGTCGAGCTTCAGCAGCAGCATGGCGTAGAGCAGGCGGCGGTGAACGGGTTTCAGGCCGTCGCGCACGTCGGGAAGGGAGCGCGAGGTGATGGTGGACAGCGCGTAGGCGAGGTATTTTTCTTCGAGGGTGCTGCGGAAACCAATGTTGTTGATGGTGTCTTGCGCTTGCGGTTTCTTAGGTGCCATGCGGTTCTTTCATCCTTTGGTTGGCGGCCTGTTTTTCGACCCAGCCGATGTAGCGCGCGCGGGTGGCGGGCAGTTTTCGATTATGGGGAATCAGCAGCCAGTTTTCGAGAAAATAGCCTGTTAAATGTAATCCAGCAAGGATTTCTGCGGGTTCAGTGAGGGTTTTTTTGCGGGTTTCGCGCAGGAATTCGGGCAAAGGGAGCATTTTTTCGTGGTAGGGCGCGCCTGCGGCAGCGCACACGGCGCGGCCGGATTTGGGGGAGACGTAGATCAAATCGTCGGTTTTTCCGGTGGCGGCGCACTCGGTGGTATCTAAGCCGAAGCCTGCTTCGGCGAGAATTTCGATCTCTAAGCGGACATGGGCTTCGGGCCAGTGGTCGCTGGTTTGGAGCATGTTCAGGAAGTCGAGCATCATGCGGTGGAGGTGGGGGTAGGGGTGGCGCTCAGGAAGGGCGAGGCCGATGAGGGCGCAAGCGGAGGTCAGGGCGGCGAGGCGGCCTGCGTCGTGCATCAGCAGGGCTGCGTGGGCGCTTACCAGCTCGCATTTGAGGCTGCCCAGCTGCTCGGAGAGGCGGGCGTTCCATGTGGCGGTGACGACGTTTCCGGGCTGGATGATGCCGCGGGTTTTCTTGCCGGTGGCGCCGCGCACCACGCCGCCATAGAGGCCGTGTTCATGCGACAATACATGGATGACCATGCTGGATTCGCCGAACTTTCGGGTGTTTAAAATAATGGCCGTGTCAGTCCATTGCAAGAGCTTGAAACCCTAAATTGTGTTCCCAATATTACCCATTATAGGTGCCATAACGGGCCTATATTCACAACCTAGCATCAATTGGAGGTTTTATGAACGCTTATGATTTATCGCCTTTATTCCGTTCCACTGTGGGTTTCGACCGGTTGTCGAACCTGATTGATTCCGCGCTTAAAACGGATGAACGGGCTGTGGGCTACCCGCCGTACAATATCGCAAAATTGTCGGAGGATGATTATGAAATAACCATGGCGGTTGCTGGATTCAAGCTTTCGGAGCTGAATGTGGTGACGGCGCAAAACACGCTGACCGTTACGGGTGCTGCGGGTGAGAAGGATGATGCTTCCAAGCAATACCTGCACCGCGGGATTGCCAACCGGAGTTTTGAGCGCAAATTTTCTATTGCCGACCATGTGAAGGTGGTGGATGCGCAGCTCAATGACGGGTTGCTGACGCTGAAGCTGGTGCGCGAAATTCCTGAGGCGAGCAAGCCGAAGAAAATTTCCATCAGCGAAGGCGGCACTTTGCTGCAAGGCAAAAAGCCGCGTAAAACTCTTTTCCCCCTAGGAGTTTTGGAAGCCCCTCGCAGCAATGCGGGGGGCTTTTTTTCTACATTTCCGGGCCGGATTTGCTGCTGGCGGGCTTGGCGGGGCGGCCGTTTTAGGCGGCGGCGAGCATTTTGACGTGGGGGATGCCGCCCCAATCGTAGATTTCGGAGTCAATGGCGAAGCCTAAGGACTTATAGAAGCTGCTGAGGTGGTGCTGGGCTTCGATGCGGATGGGAACGTTGCCGTAGTGCAATTGCACGGCGGCCATGCTGCGGCGCACGAGGTCGCGGCCATTGCCGCCACCGCGATATTCGGATTCGAGGACGATGCGGCCGATGGAGGCTTCTTTGAATTTGACGCCGGGGGGAATGAGGCGAAC
>JAYULW010000059.1:0-20585 GCA_043763155.1 Alphaproteobacteria bacterium
GGCTGCGCCAACGTGCGCGTGGCACTCAAAGCCGATTCCATTTCGGTAGCCAAAGCCAAAGGCGCGAAGTTCGAAGTCATGACCGTGGAAGAAGCCGCCAAATGGGCCGATATCGTGATGGTGCTCACCCCCGACGAACTGCAGGCTGAAATTTACGCCGCAGAAATCGCCCCCCATTTGAAGCAGGGCGCATCCCTCGTGTTCGCCCACGGCTTCAACGTGCATTTCCAGCTCATTGAGCCGCGCGCCGACATGGACGTATGGATGGTAGCCCCCAAAGGCCCCGGCCACACCGTTCGCGGCGAATACCAAAAAGGCGGCGGCGTACCCTGCCTCGTAGCCGTGCATCAAAATGCTTCCGGCAACGCCCTCGACCTCGCGCTGGCCTATGCTTCCGCAGTAGGCGGCGGCCGCTCCGGCATCATCGAAACCACCTTCCGCGAAGAATGCGAAACCGACCTGTTCGGCGAACAGGCCGTGCTCTGCGGCGGCGTAACCAAGCTCATCCAGGCTGGTTTTGAAACCCTTGTAGAAGCTGGCTACGCCCCCGAAATGGCGTATTTTGAATGCCTGCACGAAGTAAAGCTCATCGTAGACCTCATCTACGAAGGCGGCATCGCCAACATGCGCTACTCCATCTCCAACACCGCTGAGTATGGTGATTACGTAACCGGCCCCCGCATCATCACCGAAGAAACCAAGAAGGAAATGAAGCGCGTGCTGCAAGACATCCAATCCGGCCGCTTCGCCCGCGACTGGATGCAGGAAAACAAAGCAGGCAAGCCTTCCTTCAAGGCCACCCGCCGCTTGGAAGCCGAACACCCCATCGAAGAAGTGGGCACCAAGCTCCGCGGCATGATGCCCTGGATCACCAAGAACAAGCTGGTGGACAAAGCCAAGAACTAGTCTGCAAAAGCACACCCGAAAACACGGCACGCCCTAAAAAGCGTGCCGTTTTTGTAAAGAGCGCCCATGAAACGCCTCATCCTGAAATTCCTGCTCATCGCTGCAACCCTCTGGCTCATCACCGGCGCAATCTTCCTATACATAAACCGCGATTCCGATGTCGTGCCTGCAAGCGAACACCACGCCCGCCTCAACACCCGCGCCATGGACGCGCGCCAGCTCCCCCACGCGCCCTGCGAAACACTCATGGATACCTGCGCCAACACCTGCCACCCCGAAACGCTCGACTGCGTAAACGCCTGCGCCTGCGCCACCAACCGCGCAATCGAAACCCTGCCGCTCAAAACCGTTGAATCCATCAATAGGGCAGGGGCCACCGACCCAACCTTCGCCCGCATCCTCGCCACCTGCCGCTAGCGCGCGCGCTTTTCGTCCGCGCCCATCGGCTTCCACCACTGCGCCACACTGCGCAGCAGCACCGCACCCGCCCGGTAGCCCATTTCCTTCACATCCATGGTCTTTGCGGGCTTTCCCTGCCCATACTCTTCGGAAAGCGTTTTCCACTTTTCTCTGAGCTGCTTCATATGCTCAAGGGCCGTCTGCGCAGGCTCACTGCCCTGCCGCCCCAGCTCCGCCTCAATCTCACGCGCCAGATTTTCCATCTTTCCCTGCATCACCTGCCCCACCGGCTCGCGCATCAGCCGCGCAATGCTAATGCCGTTAGAAAGCCCAAACATCACCCCCGTAAACTGAATATCCGCCGCACCCAAAGCCGCGCCATATGCCGCAACCCCCGCCGCACCGGAAAGATACGCAATCCCCTGCAACAGCCGCGCGGTGGAAACCGGCTCGGTCTTCTGCGCCTGTCCCTGTTCATCCGTATAAGGAAACGAGAATTCCTTGCCCACATACCCCTCGATGGCCTGCTGGCTGCCGCGCATCCCCAGCGCCGCCCCTGCGGGAAAAGACAGGTAATTATATGCCTGGTTCAGCGCCCCCGGCCACACCTGCCCCGAAGCTACAATCTGCAAACTCTCCGGCACGCCCAGAAACACCGATGCGCTTAACGTCAGCAGCCCCAGCACGTCGCCTTCCTCAGCCCCGCTCATGCCCGGCACAGTGCGCACCGCACGCACCACCGTATCCGAATACCCCAGCCGCTTCTTGCTTTGCATGTCGGCCAGCATCAGCGCCACACCCGCAAGGCACGCGCCCCCGCACTTCACCGTCACGGGTGTGTCGCACGCAATCATCGGCACCGTTCCCGCAACCATCACAATGGCGGGCGCAGCACTGCGCAATCCGGGTAAAATCTTGCTCAAAACAACCTCTTCGTTAATATTCGTTAACATACTCGAACCCGCACCCATGGGCAACCGCTTTAACGAACTCGAAAAACGCTTGAAATCCTAGTCATTTACGGCTCTATAATGGCTCCCTTACCCCTTAAACCGCGCAGGACTTATGGCAAACAACATCATCATTTTCGACACCACATTGCGTGACGGCGAGCAGTCGCCCGGCATGTCCATGAACCTCGAAGAAAAGCTGATGGTGGCCGAAGCCCTCGACGCCATGGGCGTGGACATCATCGAAGCTGGCTTCGCCATCGCATCCAACGGCGACTTCGAAGCCGTGCGCGAAATCGCCAAGCGCGTGAAAAACGCCGTGGTCTGCTCACTCGCCCGCGCCAAAACCGCCGACATCGAACGCGCCGCCGAGGCCATCAAGCCCGCAAAGCAGGGCCGCATCCACACCTTCATGTCCACCTCCGAAATCCACCTCAAATACCAGTACCGCATTGATAACGCTGCCTGCCTCACCATGATTAAAGACAGCGTAACCCTTGCCCGCAACTACACCGACAACGTGGAATGGTCGGCCATGGACGCCACCCGCACCGACCGCGATTTCCTCTGCAAAGCGGTAGAAACCGCCATCACCTGCGGCGCAACCACCGTCAACATCCCCGACACGGTAGGCTACGCCACCCCGTCCGACTACGGCGCTTTGATTAAATACCTCGCCGATAACGTGCCCAACATAGACAAAGCCATCATCTCCACCCATTGCCAGAACGACCTTGGCCTCGCCACCGCAAACTCCTTGGCCGCCATCCAAAACGGCGCCCGCCAGATTGAATGCACCATCAACGGCATCGGCGAACGCGCAGGCAACACCGCGCTCGAAGAAGTGGTCATGGCCATCAAAACCCGCCAAGACCTCTTCAAATTCACCACCCGCGTGGACACCACCCACATCATGCGCCTCTCGCGCATGGTGCAATCCATCACCGGCGCACACGTGCAGGTGAATAAAGCCATCGTCGGCGCAAATGCCTTCGCCCACGAGTCCGGCATCCACCAGGACGGCATGCTGAAAAACGCAAGCACCTACGAAATCATGACCCCCGAATCCGTCGGCCTCACCAAATCCAATCTGGTACTCGGCAAGCACTCCGGCCGCCACGCCTTCCGCGAACGCATTCAGGAACTCGGCTTCGAAGTAGGCGACAACGCCTTCGAAGAAGCCTTCCACCGCTTCAAGGAACTCGCCGATAAAAAGAAAGACATCTACGACGAAGACCTCATCACACTCTTGGATACCGAAGCCCGCGGCGAAGACCCCATCGCGCTCGAATCCCTGCACATCACCTGCGGCACCATCGGCCCCCAAACCGCCATGCTCTGCCTGCGCATCCACGGCGAAGTCCAGCGCGTAACCGTCGAAGGCAACGGCCCCGTAGATGCCACCTTCAACGCCATCACCGCCCTGATTCCCCACAACGCCAAGCTGAAATTGTATCTGGTAAGCGCCATCACCCAAGGCACCGACGCCCAAGCCGAAGTGACCGTGCGGCTGGAAACCCCCGACAACAAAATCATCAACGGCACCGGCAGCAGCATTGACACCGTAGTGGCATCCGCACTCGCCTACATCAACGCGCTGTGCAAGCTCATGTCCCTCCAGCAGCGCGAATCATTGCTGCCGAAATAATCAGGGCAGCGTCTGCACGCAGCACAGCCCGTATTTTTGCTTGGCCACGCTCTGTAACTCTGGCGAATAGGCCAGCGTGCTGCATAGCGTCAGTGCGCCCGAAGATCCGGTGCGCTTCAAAAATGCCACCGTGCTTTCATTGTTGCCTGGCGGGTTGAAGAATAAAAACTTGCTGTAATACGGCTCCCGCGTTTCATGGATGCTCATATAGGTCGTCTCGTCAAACAGGATATGCTGCGCCGTGTTATCCAGCGGGATATGGCACATCTGCGCCACTTCCGCCACACGTTCCTTGCGCTGCGACTCGTCGAAAATCCCCTGAAAATGCTGCTCCATCACCCCGTAGCCCTTCAAGAACCCGTTGGGAAATTCCGTGGATGACTCCATATGCGTATACATGCCGTGCCAGTCGTAATAAAACGTGAACTGGTTCACAAGCCCCGCCATCACGATAAATGCCGCCATAGCCCGCATCCCGCGCTGTCGCCGCCCCACCAGCAATACCGCCGACAGGCATATCATGTAAAACAAAAACGCCGCCTCCCAGAAACTCCAGAAATCGAGTTTGGTCGCAATCACCATCAGCACCGGCACCAGCAGCAAAACCCCAACACTTGCCGGAAGCCCGCCAGACATCTTTTCACGACGCACGCAACGCCAGCCCCCAACAGCAATCACAGCCGTCACCAGCCCCAGCACTCCAAGCGCCAGCACATCTGCCGCAAATTCCAGCCAGCTGCGATCCACCCCCATATCCGCAAGTGTATAAATGCCCAAAAATAACGGCCCCAGCACAAACGGCATAAGGTATTTATAGTGCATGGTGGTAAAATTATGCGCCATCTTACCCAGCGACCCTAAAGGGTCCGTCACAAAATCCTGCGGCACCAGCGTATGGTTATGCAGGAAGGTAATCACGCTCGGCGCGTCCGGGCATTGCTGGTGCGGCGCCCACAGCGACACGCACGACACCATCATAACCACCACCCCGCCCATGAACGCAATACGCCCCCGGCGCTCGTAAAACGCAACCGCCATCAGCCAGCTCAGCAGCAGCACCACCGGGAAAAAAGACTGTGCCTTCGGATGCAGCGACAGCAGCCAGCTGAGCATGAAAAACCACCCCGCCACCACCACGCGCCGCCACCAGCCAAGCGCCAGCGCCTGCCGGTATTGCGCAGCCAGCACCAGCACTGAAATCCCCAGCAGAATCCCCGTTTCAGGCCGGTTAAACACAAACAGCACCGGCAAAAACCCGATGCTGAACAGCGCCGCGCTCACGCCTGCGCACACCATCCACGAATGCACCCGCCCCAGCGCCTCGCGCATAATCGCTGCAAACAACCCCACGCAGCCCAGGAATTTCAGGCACGCATACACCCGTATCCCCACCAGGCTTTCAGGATGCAAATAGCTGGCAAATTCCCGCCCCGGCAGCATCAGCCACGGAATGTCCCACGAAAAATTCGACTGGCACACCGCAAACAGCCCCACCATTTTTCCACCGTCAAACCGCGAATGCGCCACTTGCAGCATCCAGTGAATTTCATCGGTAAAAAGCGGCCCCCGCACGCACATCCAGAAAACAACCGCAAAGCCCAGCAACGGTAGTATGGCGGCATATTTCAGGCGGGAAAAATCAGGCATAATAAGTAGGGCAGGGCCAAAGTTGCGTTTCTGCGCCGAGTGTGACAAACCGTCCGCCGCTTTGCAATGATTAACACGGACATATGCATATCCGTGCTTGCCTATCTCACTGCGCTGTGTAAATTACCAAAATTGCACAATCTTCCACAAAGGCACAATAGTATGATTCATAGACTTCTAGGCTTGGCTTCCGCGGACATGGCCATTGATCTGGGAACGGCTAACACCCTCGTCTATGTAAAGGGCCGCGGCATCGTGCTGAACGAACCCTCCGTTGTCGCCATGAAAGACAATAACGGCGTCATGGTCCCGTTTGCCTTCGGCAACGAAGCCAAACTCATGCTGGGCCGCACCCCCGCCAAAATTGACGCCAAGCGCCCCCTGAAAGACGGCGTGATCGCCGATTTCCAATCCGCCGAAGAGATGATCAAGCACTTCATCCACCGCGTACACAACAAGAAAAGCTTCATCAAGCCCCGCCCGCTGATCATCATCTGCGTGCCCTCCGGCTCCACCCCTGTTGAACGCCGCGCCATTCAGGAAGCCGCCGAAAACGCCGGTGCGCGTGAAGTATTCCTCATCGAAGAACCCATGGCCGCAGCCATCGGCGCGGGCCTGCCCGTGACCGAACCCACCGGAAGCATGATCGTAGACATCGGCGGCGGCACGACCGAAGTTGCAGTCCTCTCCCTCGGCGGCATCGTATATGCCCGCTCGGTGCGCGTCGGCGGCGACAAAATGGACGAAGCCATCATCAGCTATATCCGCCGTTACGGCAATTTGCTCATCGGCGAAACCACGGCCGAAAAAATCAAAAAAGAAATCGGTGCGGCGTGCGCGCCTGAAAACGGCGAAGGCCGCATGATCGAAATCAAAGGCCGCGACCTGATGAACGGCGTGCCCAAGGAAATCATGCTCTCCGAATACCAGATCGCCGAATCGCTGGTCGAACCCGTAGGCCAGATCATCGAAGCCGTAAAAGTCGCCCTCGAATGCACACCCCCTGAACTCTCGTCCGACATCGTGGACAAAGGCATTGTCCTGACCGGCGGCGGCGCGCAGCTGCACAACCTCGACCTCGTGCTGTCAAACGCCACCAGCCTGCCCGTATTCGTCGCCGACCAGCCGCTGAATTGCGTAGCCCTCGGCTCTGGCCGCGTCCTCGAAAACCCTGAGCAGCTCAAACACGTCCTCTTCAAGCAGGAATAATGCGCAAACCCCTGGCAGCTTGCGTAATCAAGCACTGCCAGCGTCACTGGGGCCTGTCCATTGCCCTCGCCTTTACCCTGTATAAACTCTGCGCGCTGCTGCTCTATGCGCCCCTATACATGGAAGACGCCACCAAACATCTGGCCGTTGCGCTTGAATACCCGTGGTACGCCGCCATCTTGAAGCCACTGAGCGGCTACTACTCGCTTTACAATAACGTCATAGCCAGTGTCGTCGCCGCCACCCCGCTGGCATGGTGGGCCACCGAAATCAGCGCCATCGCCTTCGTAAGCGCATGTGCCTGCCTCATCATCCCCGCCATCAGCTGCTCAAGCCTCTGGCCCACACGCTGGCAGCAAAACCTCATCCCCCTCATCATCGTCCTGATTGGCCTTGAACCGTCCCACCAGCTCATCTGGCTCAACCTCGTAAACCTGCAATTCTTCTTCTGCCTTGCAGGCGTCCTCATCTTGTTCAGCACCGCCCAAACGCCAAAAGCCGCTTACGTCCGTAATGGTTTGCTTGGCATCGCAGGCCTGACCGGCGTCACCACCGCCATTCTCGCCCCGTTCTTCCTCATCAAGGCATTCGCCACCCGCAAAACCCCCGAAGCCCGCCAGAACCTCATCACCGCTGCCATCATCACACTTGCCGCCATCATCGAAGCCATTGTTATCCTCAATACCGACACATCCGCAGGCATCCTCGAACAGCGCTTAAACGGCATCAGCCTCACCACTTATCTGAGCTACATCGCCAACCGCCACATCATCCCGCTTTTCGTGCCGTTCCCGTGGGTCGAGCGCACCCTTTCAGGCATTGCCACCCTGCCTTCCTACCTCGCAGTTATCGTGCCCACCCTCGCGCTGCTGCTCTATTTGCTGCCCGCCTCAGGCCGCGCCCTTTTCGCCGTCACTGCCAGCATCACCGTCTTTTTCTTCGTGACAGCCCTGGGCGACAAAACCCTCTACGCCACCACCATCAGCGGCAATGGCCGCTACACCTTTGCCACCAGCGCACTGCTGCTCATCATGGTGCTGCAGGCCTGCCAGCACGCCATCAAGCCCCGCCTCTGGCAGCCCGTGGCCGCCGCCATCATCTTACTCCCCACCCTCCTGAGCACTAACCTCACCCCGCTGGAAGCCAACCGCCACTCATGGCAGCAGGAAGTTGCCACCGCCTCCACCTTGCCCGGTTACGCCATCGTCAGCATCTGGCCCGCAGGCACCATGTTCAGCTACTGCAACCCCAGCCTGTGCAACTCTGCCACCCGCCACGACCTGGAACTCAGCTACCCCACCGACTCCGACAAGCCCGCCTTTTATGTTCCCCCCAAAGCCCTGCTGCATATCGAGGTGCGAAACCACGAAACCGCCAGCCTCGAACTCAAATGCAAAAGCGCCGACACCACGTTGCGCCGCACCTATCCTCTGCCCATCAAAGTCAATTATATGTTCCTGCCGCTGGCTGCCCCCGGCACGGAGAACTGGTCCTGCCGCATCAATGCCGGCCCATGGGATGCCCGCCGCCTCAAGCTTCGGGCCTACTACTAATCTTGTACATATTCGCGCTTCTCAAATTCGCAAACTCCTGAAAAATAAAAAAAGCAGCCTCAAAGAAGCTGCTCCAAACCATTACCAGAAATTACGAATTGCTTACGTCGCCGAAGCAATCGGCAACACCCCCGAAACCGGGCTGCTCGCCACCGCCATGTCGCGCTTAGGCATCCTTCCTGCCAGATACGCCGCGCGCCCCGCAATCACCGCATGCTTCATCGCGCTTGCCATCCCCACCGGGTCTTGCGCCGATGAAAGCGCCGTGTTCAGCAACACGCCCGCGCAGCCCAATTCCATGGCAATGCACGCATCCGAAGCCGTACCCACGCCCGCATCCACCAGCACCGGCACACGCGCCTGCTCCACAATCATGCGAATAGCAACCGGGTTCAAAATCCCCAGCCCCGAACCAATGGGCGACGCCAGCGGCATCACCGCAGCTACACCCGCATCTTCAAGTTTCTTCGCCATAATCACATCGTCAGTCGTGTAGGCCATCACGTCAAACCCCTCCGCCACCAGCACCTTGGCCGCCTTCAGCGTCTCTTCCACATCCGGGTACAACGTCGTCGGCGAACCGATAACTTCCAGCTTCACCAAGCTCCAGCCGCCCAGCTCCCGCGCCAGCCTGAGTGTGCGAATAGCCTCATCCGCACTATAACATCCCGCGCTATTGGGCAGGTACGTGTAGTCCTTCGGGCTAAGCACATCATGAATCGAATCCCCCCCTCGCGCCGCGAGGTCCATGCGGCGAAGCGCCACCGTCACAATGTCTGCGCCACTCGCATCCACCACCGCCTTGGTCTGCTGCATGCTGCTATATTTACCCGTGCCCACCAAAAGCCGCGACGCATACACCTTGCCCGCAATCACAAACGTATCCATCACCCGCCCCCGATGAAACGCACGATTTCAATCTCGTCGCCATCCATGATGGCAGCGTCCGGGTAGGTAGCTTTAGGCACGATTTCGCGGTTCTTCTCCACCGCCACCTGCTTGGGGTTCAGCTGCAAGACGTCTGCCAGCATCGCAACCGTCAGGGGCGCTGCAAACTCACGAATCTCACCATTCACTTTGATCTGCATGAAAAACTATTCTATAACCAATGGGGTAAGCACCAAAGAGGCCAAGTAAACAAGGATATGGATTATGCCCGTTAAGATATTGCTCGTCAATGGCCCGAACCTGAACACGCTGGGCAGCCGCGAGCCGGAGCTGTACGGCTCCGAGACCCTGCCCCAGATCGAGGCCAAATGCCAGGCCTACGCCAAAACCCTGAAGCTGGAGCTGGACTGCTTCCAGTCCAACCACGAAGGCGAAATAATTGATAAAATCCAGAAGGCTGTAAAAACCCACGCTGGCATCATCATCAACCCCGGCGCCTTCACCCACACCTCCATCGCCATCATGGACGCCCTGCTTTTGCACAAAGCCCCCATCATCGAGGTCCATCTCTCCAACATTTTCAAGCGCGAGGAATTCCGCCACGAATCCTACGTCTCCAAGGTGGCCGCGGGCGTCATTTGCGGCCTCGGCAGCCAAGGCTACCTGCTGGCGCTTACCGCGATGTCTGAGCGCCTGAAGGCCAAAAAATGACCTGGCGCATCGGCCATCGCGGCGCCTGCGGCTACGCGCCTGAAAACACCCTCGTCTCCTTTGAAAAAGCCATCGAGCTAGGCTGCGACGGCTTCGAGTTCGACATCCAGCTCAGCAAAGACGGCCACCCCATGGTCATCCACGACGACACGCTGGAACGCACTACCAACGGCAAAGGCTTAGTCGCCGACTACACCCTCGCCGAACTCCAGCAAATGGACGCAGGCCAAGGCAAAGCCGAAGGCCAGACCATCCCCAGCCTGAAAGACGTAATCGCCCTCGTAAACAAGCGCTGCCGCCTGTTCATCGAACTCAAAGCCGAACACTCAACCGTGGCGGTCGTCGAACACATCACCCGCGCCGTCGAACAGGGCTGGGACTACGAACATTTCTACGTCTGCGCCTTCGACCACGGGCAGCTCCTTTCGGTGCAAAAGCTCAACCCCCGCATCCGCACCTGCTGCCTCTTCGCAGGCATCCCCGTGCAGCTTGCCGCCATGGCCACCGACGCGGGCGCATTCTCCATCAACCCCTGCATCCACCACATCACGCAAGCCCTCATAGACGACGCCCACCGCAGGGGCCTCAAAGTCCTCACCTGGACGGTAAACCACGAAGCCCACATCGAAAAAGCCCGCAGCCTCGGCGTTGACGGCATCTTCAGCGATTTCCCCGACCGCCTCGGATGAGCGAACCGCTAACCCCGGAACTGCTATTACAAGCCTACGCCAGCGGCTATTTCCCCATGGCCGAAACCCGCGACGACGATGCGCTCTACTGGTTCCACCCCGAAAAGCGCGGCGTCATCCCGCTCGATGGCTTCCACATCCCCGCAAGCCTCGCCAAGCACATCCGCAAATCCCCTTATACCATCACCACCAACCAAGCCTTCCCCGCTGTCATTGCCGCTTGCAGCGAAGACCACGAAACCCGCCCCGAAAGCTGGATCAACCCCACCATCATCGCGTTATACACCCAGCTCTGGCGCATGGGCTTCGCCCACAGCGTCGAATGCTGGGAAGAGGAGGAATTAGTGGGAGGGCTATACGGCGTATCCCTAGGCGGCGCCTTCTTCGGCGAAAGCATGTTCTCACGCAAAACCAACGCCAGCAAAACCGCATTGGTATATCTCGTAAACCTGCTCAAAACCGCAGGCTACACCCTGCTAGACACCCAATACGTAAACGACCACCTCAAGCAATTCGGCGTACAAGAAATATCCCGCAAAGATTACGCAAAGCGCCTGCAATCTGCACTTAAGTTACGCACCGACCGCAGCTGCTTTCAGGCGTGTCCGACGTCGGAGGAATAATGCCCGATGTCAATGCCCAGCGTGCCCATCGCAAGGTTCCATTTCAGGTCATTGTCGGTGGAAAATACCAGCTTAGGGCTGGCCGGAACCACCACCCAGCTACCGCTTTCAATTTCCGATTCCAGCTGCCCCGGCGACCAGCCCGCATAGCCCAGCAGCAGCAAGCTATGCTGCGGCCCTTTGCCTTTGCCGATCTCCTGCAAGATGGAAATACTCGCCGTCACCGCAATCCCGTTGCTCTCGATCAGGCTTTCTTCCGAAGTGTAATCCGTGCTGTGCAGTACGAACCCGCGGTTACCTTCCACCGGCCCTCCGAAATGAATCGGGAAATCTTCCGGGCGCACTTCGCCGTGAATATCCAGCTGGTCGAACACGTCTGAAAGCGCCACCGAATCAATGCTGTAATTAACAATCACCCCCATCGCCCCGGTCTCGTTATGGGCGCACATATACACCACCGAGCGCGCAAAGCACGATTCCTGCAGCTGCGGCGTGGCCACCAGCAAATGCCCGGCCAGCGAGCCTTTTTCATCTTTGGAGGATATGACTTGGGTGTTCATGCAATAAGTATAATGCATCTTGCGCAAAAAAACATCCCCCCAAAGTTTTTATCAGGCTGGGACGCACATTTTCCCCGCATTTAAGAGTATCTTAATACTTGAAAAATAATCTCTGCACATGTTCCGCTCACCCAATATTTTCCCCCCGCGCCAGATGGCGGCCAACCGGCTGATCTGGCTGGCACTCACCATTACCTGCGGCCTGGACCTCGCCGTCGTCAATTTCGCACAGCTCGATATCGTCATCGCCTACCTGCCTGTGTTCATCTACATCTTCGTCACGTGCGCGCTTATCTCGCTGGCCTATCGCTTTGCCATCCACGAAAAAGCCCTGTTCATGTTCGGCGAAACCATCGCCCAGACCATCTGCGCCAGCTTCGTGATCATGATCACCGTGCTGCTTGGAGCGCGCCTTAACCTGCCCATGTGGGACGACACGCTGTTCAAAATAGATCACTTCCTTGGCTTCGACTGGCGCGCCCACGCCGCATGGCTGAACGACGCCCCCCACTGGTTCAACGAAACCCTGAAATTCGCCTACCAGTCCTACGGCATGCAAGCCGTGATACTGGTTCCCGCGCTCTTCATCCGCGGCCATTCCGATCAGGGCCAGCGCTTCGTCATGGTGTTCTTCATCGCGGGCATGATCACCGCGATCCTCGCAAGCTTCATCCCCGCCGAAGCCATGTTTTTGCATTTCCATATTGACCCCAGCGCCTACCCCAACATCGAACCCGCCGCCGCCCTCCTGCATGAGCCAGAACTCCTCGCCATGCGCAACCGCACCACCGACGTGCTGCTTTATCCCGGCATGGGTATCGTCACCTTCCCGTCCTTCCACACCGCCATGGCCATCATCCTGATGTATGCCAGCATCCCGCTGCCCCTCATGCGCCTGTGGGCCATCCCGCTCAACCTTGCGATGATTATTTCCACCCCCTTCAACGGCGGGCATTATCTGATTGATGTGATTGCAGGACTCATCATCGGCTTTTATGCCGTCTACTGCGCCGAGCGTATTTTGCCGCCGCGCTCTCAGGCCGCAGGGATGTTCCTGGCCCAGTTGGGCAACGACGCCGACAACGCGCCACCCGCGTAGCTAAGCGCGCCCGAAGCCTTCTCCGCCTGCAAAATCGCAAGCCCCACGCCGCCTTCGCTCGAACACATTTCACCCGCCACATCACTGCCCGCCATGATGGCAGAACCAGCCGGGGGCAGGGAGCCTGCACCTTCCACCCGGTACAAAAACTTGCGCATGGTGCCCAAATGTTTGGTCCGGGCCGTCACTTCCTGCCCCACATAACAGCCTTTGCGAAAATCCACCGCGTGCAAATCCTCAAACCCAAAATGCAGCGGAAAAGACTTTTCCGGCACAAGGTCCACACTCTCATCCGGCACCGAAAGCGAAAGCCGCATCTGCGCGTAAGCCTGCGCGGTCGCATCCGTTTGCATCCCTTCCGAAACCACGCGCCACCCCAGTTCGGCAAGCCTCGGATCGGCATAAGCACCCTCAGGCGCTGGCGCATCCCAACCTGCGAAGACCTTCATTTCCGGCAGAAAATCAATCTCCACCTTCGAGCGCAAACGGTACATTTTCAAGCGCTGCAACAGCTCCGCCGCCCGCGCCCCATCCACGTCAATCAGCACCGCATTACCCAGCGCATACAGGAAAAACCCATACAAAAACTTCCCCTGCGGCGTAAGCAGCGCCGCATATTGCGCGCGCTCTGCCTTCAGGCGCATCACATCATTGGTCACCAGCCCTTGCAAAAACGCGAGCGTGTCATCGCCTTCAAGGCGCAAAACGGAACGGGAGGGAAGGGAGGCAATGGGCATACCCCCCATATAATGCACTCCCCGCCCAAAATAAAGGCCGCAAAAGATAAGGCGTAAAAAATTTGATACTGGCTTTCATTATAAGCTATATATAAATATAGCTAAATAACTCCAAAAGCAGCTTTTGTGCCCCAGTCACCCCGACCATTGTTTCGCTTAACGCCGCGCCAAAAACTGCTGCTGCCACGCGCCGGCGCCGTGCTGGGCTTTGCGCTGCTCATGGCCGCATGGCCGCTGGGGCTGATGTTCAAAGGCTCGCCCAACCTCGAAAACATCCACGAAATCCTCAACATGGTCTGGGGCTTTCCGGTATTTGCCCTGTTGCTCATCTCCAGCCATCCGCATTTCAGCCCCCCCACCCGCTGGCGCTTATGGGCGGTGACGGTACTGTTTTCCTATTCCGTATTCACCATGCGCGACCCCGCCGGAAACCATGTCTACGTCACCACCTTCACGGGCCTGCTGGGCTTGGGCCTGCTGGGCGCAAGCCTCTGGCACTGGCTTGCCTGTCCTGCGCGCATTTATCGCGCCTTGCGCGCATTCTCATGGCTCCTGCCGCGTAAATGCTACCCATGGCTGCTTGCCCTCGCCCTCTTTACCGCCAGCGCCATGCTGGCCTCGGCCTGCTTCGGCTTCCTGCCCGCCATGGTGGATTCCACCGCGCAGTATGTGCAGGCCAAATTTATGGCCCACGGCCAGCTCACGGGCGAAACCACCCCGCTTTCCGCATCCTTTCCCATCTGGATGATGGTCTGGAAAAACCATGTCTTCGCCCAGTACCAGCCGCTGCATATTATGCTGCTGGCCATCGGCCACATCCTGCATGCCCCCGGCCTCGTAAACCCGTTCCTTGCAGGCGTAACCCTGCTTGCCGCCTACGCGCTCGCCAAACGCATCTTCGGCGAAAAAACCGCCCGCCTGAGCGCGCTGTTCATGCTCTGCTCCCAGTTCATCCTGTTCATGTCCGCCGAATACATGAACCATGTCAGCGCCCTGTGCTTCACAACGTTATTCATGCTCTGCTGCATCAAAACGCTCGATGCCGCAAGCGCAGGCCTTGAGGTGCGCGCCAAAAAACTCGGCTTCCTCACCGGCGCCTGTTTTGGCGCGGGCCTCCTCATCCGCCCGTTCTCCGCCGTAGGCACAGGCCTGCCTTTCCTGTGCGTGGCCCTGCTGCGCGCCCGCCGCGACCGCAAGCTTCGCGCCCCCCTCGCCATGGCCAGCATTGCAACGCTTGCCTGCCTGTGCTTCCAGTTCTGGTATAACGACCAGACCTCCGGCGACTGGCTCATGTTCCCCTCCGCCCAGTACCACATGGGCAGCACCAGCACGGCGCTGGGTTTTAACGCCCAGCCATTTTCCTTCACCTACCTCATCGCCAAGGCCCAGCACGAATGGTGGCAGATGAATTTCTACCTGTTCGACTGGCCCGTGCCCTGCCTGCTGCCGCTGGCGCTGTATTGCCTGCGCCCCAGCCGTGCGCCCTATGCGCGCCTGCTGCTGCTCAGCATCATCACCCACACCCTTTTGAACATGGTAAACCAGTTCCACAACGCTGTGTTCGGCCCGCGCTACATGTATGAAACCTCCGTCTGCCTCATCATCCTGAGTGCTGCGGGCATCCTGCGCCTGCCCATTTTGCTGGGCGCGCTGCAGCCCCGCCGCAGCCGCCAGGACCTGCGCGCCCTGTGCGCAACCCTTACCCTCGCGCTGTTTACCGCCGCGCTGCTGGAGCGCCTGCCGCAAAATATGGCCATGTATGCCAGCGGCTATTTCGACAATGCCCCCAGCTATTACCAAAGCCTGCTGTCGCAGGCCAACCCGCCCGCCCTCATCTTTATGGGCCACACCAATAACCCTGGCTTGCTTGATTACGCCACCGCAAGCGCCCCCTACCGCAAAGTGGCCTTCACCTACCCGCCCCAAGCATCCGACCCCGTCATTTTCGCTGCCGACATCAGCGCCGACGCCAACCAGAAAATCATAGACGCCTATCCAAACCGCCATGTTTACTTTGAGCAAAATGGCATTATCAAGCTACTAAAACAGACACAATGACCCCCGCCCATACCGCGCAAAATTTTCATGACCGCAAACACAATACAGCGCTGCTCATCGGCGTCGTGAACGAAGGCGCGCAGTTCACCGGGCAGGTCGAAGCCCTGCAACCTTACCGGGGCAGCATAGACATCATCATCGCCGACGGCGGCAGCACCGACGGCAGCACCGCTTCCCTCGCCGGTAAAGTCCGCACCCTGCTGGTAAACACGTCCGGCATGCGCGGCTTAAGCGTGCAGTACCGCATCGGCCTCGCCTACGCGCTGGAGCAAGGCTACGACGCAATCATCATGATGGACGGCAACGGCAAAGACGGCGTAAGCGCCATTCCCCGCTTCCTGCAAGCATTAGAAGCTGGCGCTGATTTCGTGCAAGGCTCTCGCTTCCTGCCCGGCGGCGAACATATCAACACGCCCGTAATCCGCGTTATCGGCATCCGCTATATCTTTAACCCCATCATGTATGCCGCCAGCGGCTACTGCTACACCGACGCCATGAACGGCTTCAAAGCCGTCTCCCGCCGCTTCCTGGAGCATCCCGGCCTTAGCCCTTTCCGCGACATCTTCCTTCGCTATAACCTGCAATATTACCTGAACTATATGGCCCCGCGCCTGGGCGTGCAAATCCGCGAAATTCCCGTCTCGCGCTCCTACCGCCTGCACGTGCGCGTACAAAGCAAAATCGTAGGCGCGCGCGCATGGTTTTCCGTACTGCGCGAGCTGGTGGGCACCGTTACCGGACGCTATAATCTGCGCCCCTAACCAGCGCCTGCGGTGGATAACCTAAAATCTTCTTCCTCCCATCAAGCCCTTACAGTATAAATAAGCTGAAAGACAACCCATGGAGCAGCAGTTGCAGACCAGCGCGAACGATTCAACGCAAGCCGACCCCACCATCATCAGCCGCCCTGATTTCTTTCACAGCGGCCACGGGGTAGCGGAGCATATCAAAATTATCAATACCCTCGCCATCGTCATTCCTTTCCTTGGCTTCATCGCAGCCATGGTCCACGGCGCGGTCTGGGGCTTCAACACCACCGCTATCGGCATTTTCCTGACTTTCTATGTGCTAACCGTTTTGGGCATCACCGTAGGCTTTCACCGCCTTTTCACCCACCGCGCCTTTGAAACCAACCGCGCCGTGCAATATATCTTGGCCGTCCTCGGCTCCATGGCCGTGCAAGGCCCGCTGCTCAAATGGGTGGCCCTGCACCGCTGCCACCACCAGCATTCCGACCTCGAAGGCGACGTCCACTCCCCGCACAGTCAGGCCGGCCTGCGCGGCGCGTTGTACGCGCATATGGGCTGGTTCTACGAACCCGACCCCGAAGACCTCTACCGCTACGTCAAAGACCTGCGCCGCGACCCCATGATCTGCCGCTTAAGCGACCAGTTCACCTTCTGGGCCATCATGGGCATGGTCATCCCCGCACTGTTGGGCCTGCTGCTCATCGGCGGCTTCAAGGGCCTGCTTTTGGGCTTCGTCTGGGGCGGTCTTATGCGCCTGTTCATGGTCCACCACGTCACCTGGAGCATCAACTCCATCTGCCATCTCTTTGGCCGCCGCACCTACGACACCGACGATAAAAGCCGCAACAACTGGCTCTTTGGCATTCTTGCCCTCGGCGAAGGCTGGCACAACAACCACCATGCCTTCCCGGTCTCCGCCCGCCACGGCCTCAAATGGTGGCAGATTGATGTCAGCTACATCGTCATCCACACCCTCGAAAAACTCGGCCTCGCCTGGAAAGTGCGCCTGCCTGCGCAGCATTAGCTGATAAATATATATAAGAATATATCTTCCTTAAAACGTGCATTACTACTATTGTTTTACAACAACACATGCATGTTTTCACATTGAATCCTTAGTAAGTTGAGAAATTATGCCCTCCCCAAAGCAGGTAAATTTAGGCGAGCAGTTACAAGAACAAAGACGAAGCGTAGATTTTGATACTTACGATATTTCAGTACAACAACTGCTTTCTATGTTGAAAAGTAAAGCAATTGATATTGCCCCCGTATATCAACGCCAATTTCGGTGGGACACCAAAAGAAGCTCCCAATTAATCGAATCTTTATTTTTAGGTATTCCAATTCCTAGCCTTTTTATGGCAACCAATAAAGACGGCACATGGGAACTTGTTGATGGGTACAAAGGCTCAGTACATTAGTATTATTTGCTGGAGATTCTGAATTACAATCGCGGCTAGGAATAGCTACTTCTTTAAGATTGCATAACTTAGAAAAACTAACTCATTTCAACAATCTTCTCTTCGCAGACTTACCTAAATCAATTCAACTACAGTTCGAATTGCGTCCAGTTAAAATTATCACTTTAAGTGATAAAAGCGATAAAATTGTTCGCTTTGATCTATTCCAAAGATTGAATACTGGCGGTATTGCACTTACTCCTCAAGAAATAAGAGATTGTGTATTTCGAGGAGAATTTAGCAATTTTCTTCAGAAGCTCGCACAAGATAAGAATTTTAATAAAATTGTTTTTCTAACAAAATCACAACAAACAGATGGGACTAAAGAAGAATGCATCTTGCGTTTCTTTGCATTCCTAAATGAATATAAGAAATTTGATCATAGCGTTATTGATTTCTTAAATGATTATATGAAAAATTCCTCAAAATCTTTTGATTATGAAAAAGGGGAAAAAATTTTTAGAGACACTTTTGCTAAGCTTGCTGCGGCGCTCCCCAATGGCATTGTAAGGCCCCATAGAAAAGGTAGCACTTCAATAATTCTTTTTGAAGGCGTCTCAGTGGGTGCTGCGCTTGCAATCCAAAAGAAAAAGAAGCTAGATAAGAGCAATATAAATATATGGCTAGGTTCTCAAACATTACGAAAATACACGACCTCTGCCACGAATAATCAAATCGCAGTTAGAGGGCGAATTGAGTTTTGTAGAGATAAGTTTTTAGGCCTTTAATGTGGTCATCATTACAAATAGAAGTTTCCAATCGCATTACGGCGTCCAGAGACTTTTTTACATCTGCTCAATCTATTAATTCTTCTGGTATAAACTCTTTTATTACAACCGCCAAGGGCCTGATTTATATCCAACTATATGCATTATACGAATTTACGGTAAAAGGAATCGTTCAGGCAGGACTAAAAGATATTCAAGCACACTCAACACCATTCAATAGTATTCGAATGGAATTACTAGGAATTGCTCTAGATCCTGATCTAGCTTCAATAATAAATTGTAGTAAAGATCGCATTTGGGAAACCAAAACTTCTTTTTTTCAGAAAATAAATTCTCATAATCCCACCACATTTCCTGAATTATTCCCCAGCGATGGGTCCCATTTTCGTCCAAAACAATTATATACAATTTGGGATATCTTTGGAATAAAGGCCCCTATAATTCCCACCGGATATAATCATCAGCGCATTACTGAATTAGTAAATAACCGTAATTCAATTGCGCATGGGGAAACAACCGCAGAAAACATCGGGCGGAATTATTCGATTCAAGAGATAGAAGCTAGAATTATGGAAATTGAACAAATATGCATGTACCTTATAGGAACTATGCAAAACCATTGTTCTAATAATTTAAATTTTATAAAATAATATCAATAGATAGCAGCATACGCTTACTTCAATGATTAAGCGCCCCTATGCACGCCGCAGCCAGCGGTGGCCAGCACCAACGCGCCAAAAGCGATGCGGTAATACGCAAACCCGTTGAAGTTATGGGTGGCGATAAACCGCAACAGCCAGCGGATGCACATGAAGGCGCTGACGAACGACACCACCAGCCCCACCGCAAACATCGGCGCATCGCTCATGGAAAGCAACGCGCGCTCCTTGAACAGGCTATACGCCCCCGCCGCGATCAGCGTGGGGATGGCGAGGTAGAACGAAAATTCGGTAGCCGCCTTGCGCGAAAGCCCAAGCAGCATGCCGCCGATAATGGTAGCCCCGCTACGGCTCGTGCCCGGAATCATGGCAAGGCACTGCACACACCCCACCTTCAGCGCGTCCAGCGGCGTCATGGCATCCACATCCGTGATGCGCGGCGCCACAGCCGGGTTTGCCGCCTGCCTGCGCTCCGCCCAGAGGATAATAAGCCCCCCCACGATAAAGGCGGTAGCCACCACCTGCGGCGTAAATAAATGCGCCTGGATCATTTTGCCAAACAGCAAGCCCATCACCACGGCGGGCGCAAACGCAATACCCACATTCAATGCAAAACGCTGCGCGCTTTTCTGCGAAGGCAGCGCCACAATCGTTTCGCGGATCTTGCGCCAATACACTAAAATCACCGCCAGAATCGCCCCACTCTGGATGGCAATCTCAAACACCTTCGCCTTCGTATCGTCAAACTCCAGAAACGAGCCAACAAGGATCAAATGCCCCGTGCTAGAAATCGGCAGGAACTCCGTAAGCCCTTCCACCAGCCCCATCACAGCGGCCTTCAAAAGCAACACCATATCCATAAAAACCCTCCCGGAAAAACGCGAAAAAACCTGCGTCCTTTGTAAGCCCCCAAAGACCGCGAATCAATGCTTTCTAACTCAAAAAAGCTGCCACCGCTAGAATTTGAGCTACTCCGGACCAAAAAAACCCCCGGTTTTTATGCCGGGGATTTTTCGTATTCGTCTTACAAATTATTTCAAACCAGCCATCTTGCCGACGAGTTCAGAATTGGCTTGCCGGAAAGCGTCCATTGCCGCTGCCTTATAGTCAGCCGGGCGAGCATTGAACGTGTAGTCGCTGCTGGAGCTGCCGCCCGCAGCGCCCGTGAGGGCGTTCAGTACATTGGCAGCTGCCTCAGAGGTCTGGTGCAGTTCAGTCGTTGAATCTTGCACACTTGCAAACTCTTTTTCAGACGTTACAGGCTGGCCGAGGGTGATGCTGCCATTGCTGCTCATAATGCCGCCCATATCGG
>JAYULW010000060.1:0-11042 GCA_043763155.1 Alphaproteobacteria bacterium
CTTGCCGCGCGCGGTTGAACGCGTCAATGGTGCGCGGGTGCAGGCGCAGGCCTGCGGGGTCGCTGAAGGTTTTCAAAGATTGCTCTAAGTAATTCATGACCTGTGGGAGCTTTTTGGCCATTTCATTACCTTGGCGCATGGCGTCTTTCAGTTTGCCTTTGACGCCGAAATGGGAGTTTGCCCAGTCGTGGATGAGGGGTTCGGCGAGTTGCCACATGTTTAGGCGGGGGTTTAGCATGCGGCCCACGCCTTCGGTGACGACCATGGTTTTTTGCAGCAGCAGCAATTGCGGCTGGGTTTCCATTTCGAATTCGGCGGCGATGCCAAACATCTGGCCGAGCAGGCGGCCTACGGAAATTTCGTTCAGGGGTTTGCCCATGATGGGTTGGGCGACGGCGCGGCAGGCCTGCGTAAATGAATCAATGGATTTGTCGGAAGGGACGTAGCCTGCGGCGAAATGGACTTCGGCGACGTGGCGGTAATCCTGCTCGATGAAGCCGCGCAGGATTTGTGCGATGAAGACGCGGGAGTTCCAATCGAGGCGGCCCATGATGCCGAAATCCACGGCTACGATGTCGCCGTTTTTATCTACGAAGAGGTTGCCGGGGTGGAGATCGGCGTGGAAGAAGCCGTCGTAAAATACTTGCGAAAAGAGGCTGCGGGAGGCTTTGGCGAGGAGGGCGTCGAGGTTGTGTCCGGCAGCTTTGATGGCGGCGATGTCATTGAGCGGAATGCCGTCTACCCATTCCATAGTGAGGACGCGGCGGGAGGTTTGGTTCCAGTCAATGGCGGGCACGCGGAAACCGGGTTCGTGGGCTTCCAGATTGGTTGCGAGTTCGGCGGCGGCGGCGGCTTCAAAGCGGAGATCCAACTCGAAAAAGATGGATTCTTTCAGGGTTTTTACAACTTCCAATGGTTTGAAGCGGCGCCATTCGCGCAGGCGGAGTTCGACGATTTCGGCGATCCAGAAAAACAAATCGAGGTCGCGGGCGAAGGCTGCTTCGATGCCGGGGCGGAGGATTTTTACGGCGACATCTTTGCCAGATTTGGTGACGGCGTGGTGTACTTGGGCGATGCTTGCGGCAGCCACGGGGATGTCGTCGAAGCGCTGGAAAAGGTCTTCGATTTTTGCGCCCATGTCTTCTTCGATGATAGCGCGGGCTTGCGGCGTGGGGAAGGCGGCGAGGCGGTCGCGCAGGTCGCCCAGGTCTTCGGCCACTTCTTCGCCAATCAAATCTGAGCGGGTGGAAAGGGTTTGGCCGAGCTTTACGAAGGTGGGGCCTAAGCGCTCGAAGGCGCTCGCGAGGCGTTTGCCTTTGCGCAAGTTATTGGGTTTGCGTAACGGGCGTAAAACCGTTGCGAGAAGGGGGGCGATGTGCAGGTCTTCGAGGATAAAAAGCGCGTCTTCGCGGGCGAAAATATATGCTATGGCGAGGAGGCGGCGGGTGTTTTTGAGGGAACGGAACATTAGATTTTGCGCCCTGAATGAATGGCGACAACGCCTTGGGTGAGGTTCTTGTATTGCACATTGGCGAAGCCTGCTTCGCGGATCATTTGTGCGAATTTTTCCTGCTTGGGGAACTGGCGGATGGACTCGATGAGGTACTGGTAGGGCTGGCCATCGCCTGTTACCCACTGGCCGATTTTGGGGATGGCGGCGAAGGAATAGGCGTCGTAGCCCTTTTGCAAAATCGCGTGTTTCAGGTGGCTGAACTCTAAGCAAAGGAAGCGGCCGCCGGGTTTTAAAACGCGGTAAGCTTCGGCGAGTGCTTTATCTATATGCGTTACATTGCGTATGCCGAAGGCGATGGTGTAGGCATCGAAACTCTCGTCGGGGGCGGGAACGGATTCGGCGTTGCCGCAGAGCCAGTCGAGGCCGGTGAGGAGGTTTTTGTCTATGGCGCGGTTGCGGCCTTCGGAGAGCATTTCGTAGTTGATGTCGCACACCGTTACATGGCAATCGGCGCGCTCGCGTATGCGGAAGGCGATGTCGCCGGTGCCGCCGGCTACGTCTAATATATGCATGCCGGGGCGGGGGGCGAGCATGGTGACCATGTCGTTTTTCCAGAGGCGGTGAAGGCCTGCGCTCATCAGGTCGTTCATGATGTCGTAGCGCGAGGCGACGGCGTCGAACACGCCGCGCACGAGGCCTTGCTTCTGTTCTTCGTCTACCTGCTTGTAACCGAAATGGGTTTTGGACATTTTTTTCCTCTGTTGCGTGCGCCAAAATAGGTGTATTTGCTCAGTATCTCAACCCTTATTATGGCTTTTTGTATGCCTGAATTACCTGAGGTCGAAACGGTACGCACCGGGCTGGACGGCGCGCTTCGGAAGGCCTGTATCCGCAAGGTGGTGCTGCGGCGGGGGAATTTGCGTAATCCCTTTCCGGAAGGATTCGCGCAAAGCCTTGAGGAAAGCTGCATCCTTGAGGTGAAACGGCGGGCGAAATACCTGCTGTTTGTGCTGGATAACGGGATGGTGGTGATTTCGCATCTGGGCATGACGGGGCGGTTTTCGGTGCTGGAGAAGAAGCCGAAGGCGTTTGAAACGCATGACCATGTGGTGTGGGAGCTGAAAGATGGCCGGGTGGTGGTGTATAACGATGCGCGGCGGTTTGGGGTGATGACGGTGGCGCGGGCGGAGGAGGTTGAGAGCCACCCGGCGTTTGCGGAGCTGGGACCGGAGCCGCTGGAGAAGGAATTTTCGGCCAGTTACCTGAAAAAGGCGCTTTTGAGGCGCAAAATCCCCGTGAAAGTGGCGATTATGGACCAGAAGCTGGTGGTGGGGGTGGGGAATATTTACGCCAGCGAGGCGCTGTTTTTGTGCCATATTGACCCACGTAAACTGGCGGTGGATGTGGCCGACAAGGCGCCGGGACTGGTGAAGTGCATCCATAAGGTTTTGAAGGATGCGATTGCCTCAGGCGGGTCGAGTTTGCGAGACTTTGTGCATGTTTCCGGGGAATCGGGGTACTTCCAGCACAGCTTCAATGTGTATGGGCGCAAGGGAAAACCTTGCTTTACGTGCGGTACTGCCATCGAAGCGCTAAGGCAGGCAGGGCGTTCGACGTTCTTTTGCCCGCATTGTCAGCGTTAAATATTGAAATACATCATTATTAAGTTGGTTACTAGACTCGCGGTTATGGGTTGTGGATAAGTTACACCGCCAGCGCTTGGTCGGGGCGATGGAAAAAACCATCAAACTAAGGCTGGAAGCCAGTTTTAGGGCTGTGTACAAAATTAGATTTTTTTGTCTGATTGCACTTGACGGCGGGGTAAAACGTCTTTAGTGTCAGAAATCCGATCGGAAACGATCACAAGCATACAAAATTCTTAATAAAAATTAGGACAACGGGTAACTTCATGGCTAACCATAAATCATCAGAAAAACGCATTCGTCAGACCGTCAAACGCACGGCTGTTAACCGCAAGCGCGTAAGCGCCATCCGCTCTTCCCTGAAAAAGGTTGAAGCGGCAATCACCAGCGGTGACTCCGCTGCAGCAAAAGCGGCACTGAAAGAAGCGCAGCCTACCCTGATGAGTGGTGTTAGCAAAGGCGTTGTCAAGCTGGGCACTGCGTCCCGCAAGATGAGCCGCTTGTCTTCGCGCATCAAGAAGCTCGCCGCTTAATCCACTAAATCTTTCTTCTTACCCTTCCGTAACCGCCCACACTCAAGAGGCGGAACACCCCTTCTTTGTCTGTAACAGGCTCTTTCTATGTCCGCTGTGCAACCGGTTGCGAATTCACTGACGCCCGATCTGGACCTGCTGTTGGCCAAGGCCTCTGCTAACCTATTGGGCGGACTGAATTATGCTGGCGAAGTGTCGCCGGAAGACGCGTTTAGCTTCGTGCAGGGCAATGCGGGCGTGGTGGTGGATGTGCGCACGGTGCCCGAATGGCAGTTTGTGGGTGTGCCGAATTTGCAGGGCACGCAAGGCAAGCTCGCCACGATCAGCTGGAAGCATTATCCCGATTTTTCACAGAATACGAATTTCGCTGAGGCGCTGGCCGCAGTTGCGGGCGTGACGAAAGACACGCCGCTGCTGTTTTTGTGCCGCTCCGGTGGGCGTTCTTTAGATGCGGCGGTGGCCATGACTGCGCTGGGTTACCGCTATTGTTTCAACGTGAGTGATGGCTTCGAGGGTGACCCCGATGCGGCAGCACATCGCGGCGCAGCACGCGGCTGGAAGGCCAAACTTTTACCCTGGAAACAAGGTTAGGAATACTATGGGACTAGCACAAGCAGAGCTTCAAACGATTGACGACTTGCTGGGCGACGCATGGGTGCGTATCGGTAGCAAGTTGAACGCCATGTATGGCGATGCGATCTACCGAAGCTGGCTTAAGCCTATTCGTTTCATGGGCAGTGAAGAAGGCCGCATCATGCTTTCGGTGCCGACGCGCTTTGTGCGCGAATGGGTGGGGACGCATTACGGCGAACAGATCGCCAACCTGTGGACTGAAGAGCAGGTGGCGGAAGGTTTTGCCATTGAGTATGTGATTTCGACGGCGGCACCTGCGGCGGAAGCAGCGGTGGACGATGCGAATGTGATTACAGCCAGCAACTGGGTTGCAGGCGCGCAGGGCACAGACGCAGCGGACGAAATGCAGATGGGCGCAGTGCTGGACCCGCGCTACACGTTTGACAATTATGTGGTGGGCAAGCCCAATGAGCTGGCACACGCAGCCGCGCGGCGCGTGGCAGATTCGGCGAATGTGGTGGCTGGTTGCAACCCGCTGTTCCTTTATGGTGGCGTGGGGCTGGGCAAGACACATCTGATGCATGCTTTGGCATGGGATATTCGCCGTAATAATCCGGGCCGTAGGGTGCTGTATTTGTCGGCTGAGAAATTTATGTACCAGTTCATCAAAGCGCTGCGGTTCAAGGAAACGCTGGCGTTTAAGGAGCAGTTGCGCTCGGTGGACGTACTGATGATTGACGATGTGCAGTTCATTGCCGGCAAGGATTCGACGCAGGAAGAATTTTTCCACACGTTCAACGCGCTGGTGGACCAGAACAAGCAGCTGATTATTTCGTGCGACCGCTCACCTTCCGATCTGGAAGACATGGAAGAGCGCGTGCGCTCGCGCCTTGGCTGGGGTTTGGTTGCTGATATTCATGCAACGACGTATGAGCTGCGCCTTGGGATTTTGCAGAGCAAGGTGGAGCAGATGCCGCATATCGTGATTCCGCCGAAGGTGCTGGAATTTTTGGCGCACAAGATCACGAGCAACGTGCGCGAACTCGAAGGTGCGCTGAACCGGGTTGTGGCGCATGCTACGCTGGTGGGCCGCCCCATTACGCTGGAAACCACGCAGGAAGTGCTGCACGATTTACTGCGGGCGAACGACCGCCGGATTTCGATTGAAGACATCCAGAAGCAGGTGGCGCACCATTATAACATCAAGGTTTCGGACATGCATTCGGCGCGCCGTTCGCGCTCTGTGGCGCGGCCACGGCAGGTTGCCATGTATCTTTCCAAGAAGCTTACCAGCAAGAGCCTGCCGGAAATCGGGCGCAAGTTTGGCGGCAAGGACCACACCACGGTGATGCATGCGGTGAAGCGTATTGAAGAGCTGATGGGCTCGGACAGCGAAATCGCCAGCGACATCGAGCTGCTGGAACGTATCGTCCAAAATTAATGTGATTATCCGACTTGCGTGATGCGGCGCTGCGGTTGCGGGCGCGTGTCTGCGGGAACGGTTGCGATTTCGATTTCGCGCTGGCCGGACTTGCTAGTGAAGGCAAGATTGCCGTGGGTTCCGCCTTCGCGCACGAAATGGGTGGCGATGGAAACGCCCGCGCCGTCGGGGCCTGTGGATTTGAAGCTGGGCATGGCGCCGCCTTCGAGCGAAAGGTGATTGGGGATTTTCAGCTCGGCATATTCAGCCATGGTGGACAAGGTGGCGGCGGTGGCTTTTTGCAGGAGTGTGCCGCGCAGTTCACTGCGGCCCGTGAGCAGTTTTAGCTGTGCTTCGGTGAGGGTGTAGCCGGAGAGGGGTTTTTCCAGCGTGTTGTGGTTTCCCAGCGCTCCGCGGCGGTAACCGGGGATGGCGAGGTTGTCGAGGAATTTGAGGGCGGCTTCGCGGTTGAAGGCTTCGGGCTGCGCGGGGTCGGGGTGCAGGACGATGGCGGCTTTCATGGCTTCAAATGTTTTGACGGCCATGGCTTTGGTAATGTCGTCGCCCATATAGAAATCGGTGACGAAGGATTTTTCGGGCGGGAGTTCATTGCCCGCGCCACGGCGGCTGCCGGTGTATTTGTCCTGGCCCTTGCCGGAAGAGGAAGCAATGTCGGCCCAGTCGGAGAAGCTTAGCCACGCTTGTTCGGAGGCGACAACTTTGGCGGCGGGAACAAAGAGGCGGCCACCGCGCGGGGTGAGCGCTGCGCCCGGCTCATGGAACTGGGGGCTGGTGAATACGAAGTCGGTATTGCCGAACATTTTTTCGTCGTTGATGACGCAGCTTGCGGTCATGCCGCCGGGATCAATGCCATTTTTCAGGAGCTGGGCGTTGCTGAGCAGCTGGCCCTGCTTAATGATGCTGTCGGTGTGGTCGGTGTCGTGCGCGAAGAGCGCGGTGCATTGGGTGCGGGCCATGGCTTGTTCCAGCTCAGCGCGGAGGGTGTTTGGGTAGTCATCATGTTGCTGCTGGAGGATGCGCAGGTTGCGTGCGGAGCGGGCATGGCGGCCTTCGGGCGTGGTGAAGTCGGGTGTTGCGCCTTCTTTTTGCACGAGCTTAGCGATGGGGTGATTGGGGTCGCTCAGATGGGGCTGGAGTGCGCTTTGCATGCGGGCGAAGGCCGCTTCCTCGTCGGGGGAAAGTGGCGGCGGTGCAGCAGTTGCGGCCCATTCTTTGGTCATGGGGGCAGTATAGCAGGGAAATGTTACCGTTTTATTAGGCGGGGCCGTTCAGGGGGGATTTGGGGGATTTTTTGTTTTTCCTACGGGTGCTTAAGGCTTCCATGTACATGTAGATCACGGGGGTGATGTAGAGGGTCAGGAGCTGGGAGGTGAGGAGACCGCCTACGACTGCGATGCCCAGTGGCTGGCGCAGTTCCGAGCCTGCGCCGAGGCCGGACGCGATGGGGAGGGTGCCGAGAATTGCGGCCATGGTGGTCATCATGATGGGGCGGAAACGCAGGAGGCAGGCTTGCGTGATGGCTTCTTCGGCGGGGACGCCGCGATGGCGGGCTTCGACTGCGAAATCAATCATCATGATGGCGTTTTTCTTTACGATGCCGATGAGGAGGATGACGCCAATGATGGCGATAACGCTCAAATCCATTTTGAAAAGGAGCAGCGTGAGGATGGCGCCAAGGCCCGCAGAGGGCAGGCCCGACAAGATGGTGATGGGATGGATGAAGCTTTCGTAGAGCATGCCCAGAATAATGTAGATGACCAGAATGGCGAGGAGCAGGAGGAAGCCCTGGCCTGCGGCGGAATCCTGGAAGGCTTGGGCGGTGCCCTGGAAGCTGGTTATGATGGTGCCGGGAACGCCAAGTTTTTTCTCGATTTCGTGGATGCTGTCTACGGCATTACTCAGGGAGTAACCCTCTTTCAGGTTGAAGGAGAGGGTGACGGAGGGGAGCTGGCCCTGATGGTTGATGGAGAGTGCGCCAATGCCCTGAGTGATGGTTGCGATGGTATCAAGCGGTACGAGCTGGCCGTCCTTGCTGCGCAGATACAGGCTCTTTAAATCCTGTGGGCCTTGCTGGGATTCGAGGGACGTTTCGAGGATGACCTGAAAGTCGTCGGAAGGCGTGTAGAGGGTGCCAACTTGCTGGGTGCCGTAGGCGGCATAGAGCAGTTTGCGTACGTCGTCGAAGGTGAGGCCGAGGCTTGCGGCTTTTTCCTGATCCACGTGTACGCGCAGTTCAAGGCTTTTGAGCTGCAGGTCTGAGTTGGTGTCGGTGAAGCCGGGGGCGGCGGTGATTTCCTTGAGGAGTTTATCGGACCATTGGTATAGCTCGTCGAGGTCGCTGCCTTGCAGGGTGTATTGGTACAGGCTGCGCGAGGCACGGCCACCGATCTGGATGTTCTGGATGGGCTGCATGAAGACATTGAAGCCTTGCACGACTTTGAGTTTTTCGCGCAGGCGGTTGATGATGGCTTGTGCATCGGGGCGCTGGCTACGGGGGACCATGCCGAAGAAAATGCGGCCTTGGTTGAACGCACCGCGGCCGCCGCCCAAGGCATAAAACACATTTTCGACTGCGGGGTCGGCCTTCACAATTTCGGCGGCTTGTTTTTGTTTTTCGGCCATGGCTTCAAACGAAATGTCTTGTGTGGCCTCGGTGGTGGCGATGATGAAGCCAGTGTCTTCAAGGGGGAAGAAGCCTTTAGGCACAATGTTGAAGGCGATGATAGTGACTACCAGCGTGCCGATGGTGAAAAAGAGTGTGATGCGGCGGTGGTGGAGTACCCAGCCGAGCGTGGTTTCGTATTTTTTGTGAATGGTGTTGAAATAGCCCTCAAGTTTTTGCGCCCATGGGGATTCGGCTTCGCCGTGCTTGATGGGCTTTAGCCAACGGCTGCAAAGCATGGGGGTTAGGGTGAGGGATACGAAACCGGATACTAAAATGGCAATCGAAATGGTGACAGCGAATTCGCGGAAGAGGCGGCCTACGATGCCGCCCATGAACAATACCGGGATGAACACGGCGACAAGCGACATGGTCATGGACATGATGGTGAAGCCAATTTCACGCGAACCCTTCAGGGCGGCTTCCATTGGGGCCATGCCTTCTTCGATGTAGCGGATGATATTTTCAAGCATCACGATTGCGTCGTCTACCACGAAGCCCACGCAAAGCGTTAAAGCGAGGAGGGAGACGTTGTTGATGGAGAAGTCGAGCATGGCCATGGCGCCGTAGGTGGCGATGATGGAGATGGGGACGGCGAGCGCGGCGATGAGGGTGGGGCGGCCCTTGCGCAAGAAGAGGAAGATAACCATGACCACCAGAAACACGGTGAGGCCGAGGGTGAACTGCACGTCTTCAACGGATTTTTTGATGGAGACGGAGCGGTCGAAGAGGGGTGTGAGCTGGATGGCGGCGGGGAGCTGGGCGCGGAACAGGGGAAGCAGGGCGCGCACCTCGTCCACCACAGCAATGGAGTTTGCGTCGGGCTGGCGCTGGATGGCGAGCACCACGGCGCTGCGGCCATTGATGTTGCCGACGGTGCGGGTGTCGGCGACGGAATCGGATACTTTGGCGACATCATCGAGATGCACGGGCGCGTTGTTGCGCCATGCGACGATGATGTGGCGGAAGGTGTCGCCGTCGGTGGGCTGGCCTTCGACTTTCAGGTTATAGAGCTGTTTTTTGCCGCTGATAACGCCTACGGGAGAGGAGCTGCTGGCGGCGGCTACCGCGTTTTGCAGGTCGAGGAAGCTTAGGTCCTGGGCTGCAAGTTTATTCGGGTCGGCCTGCACGCGCACGGCATATTTTTGCTGGCCGAAAATTTGCACCTGCGCAACACCCGGCAGGGTGGAGATGCGCTGGGCTATCATGGTGTCGGCGTACTCATTCACCTTGGCAACCGCCATGCTGTCGGACGATACGGCGATGAAAAGGATGGGCTGGTCGGCGGGGTTTACTTTCTGGAAGCTCGGCGGGGTGGTCATTTCCGGGGGGAGCTTGCGGGCGGCGGTGGAGATAGCGGTTTGCACGTCGAGGGCCGCGCCATCAATGTTGCGGCTTAAGTCAAACTGGATGGTGATCTGGCTGGTGCCGAGGAAGCTTTGCGAGGTGATGGAGGTGATGCCCGCAATGGTGGAGAACTGGCGCTCAAGAGGTGTTGCCACACTGGCGGCCATGGTTTCGGGGCTGGCGCCGGAGAGGTTGGCGGTGACGGCGATGGTGGGGAAGTCCACGCGCGGCAAGGCGGAAACGGCGAGAGTGCGGTAGCCCGAAATGCCGCCCACGACCACCGCGAGCATGAGCAGGGTGGTGAAAACAGGGCGGCGTATGCAGAATTCTGAGATGTTCATGCAGGCTTAGGGGGTGGCGGGTTTATCTGCTTTTTTGTCGTCTGGCTTTTTATCATCGGTGGGGGCGTCGGTTTTGGGGGCGGATAATTTGATGTCGCCGCCATCGGTTACGCGCAGGATGCCGTCGGTGATAACGCGGTCGGTGTCGAGGAGGCCGGATTTTACCTCAACGACGGTGTCGGTGTTCATGCCGATTTCAACACTTTTGCGCTTGGCTTTATTGGTGGTTTCATCAACGGTGAAGACAAAGCGCTTGCCTTCGTCGCCCTGTATGGCGACGGAGGGAATGGTGAGGGCGTTTTTGACGATGCCCAGATCTATGGAGACATTTACAAACATGCCGGGCCAGAGTTTTTCGTCGGTGTTGGCGAATACGGCGCGGGCGGCAAAAGTGCCGGAGGTGATGTCAATGGCGTTGTCGAGATATTCGAGTTTGCCCTGTACGGGCGTGTCGGATTCTTTGTTTTGGGCGACGACGGCCACTTCGCCTGCGGCGAGGGCGGTTTTGACCTGATCGTAGTATTTCTGGGCGATGGCGGTTTGCACGCGGATGGGGCTGATCTGGTTTATGGTGACCAGCGGGGTGGTGTCGTTTGCCTTTACGTTGTTGCCGCGGGTGACGTTGATGGTGCCGGTGCGGCCAGAGATGGGGGCGGTGATTTTGGTGTAGGTGAGCTGCACTTGCGCGTTGTCGAGGTTGGCCTGTGCTGCGCTTACCTGCGCGGCCTGCGCGTCGTAGGCGGCTTTGGCTTCGTCTACGGCGGATTGGGCCACGACCTGGGTTTTGCGGAGCTGGCTGGCGCGGCTGTATTGGAGTTGCGCATTTGCGAGGGTTGCTTTTTCCTTGGCGAGGGTAGCGCTAAACTGGCCGATCTGGGCGGTGAGGGCGCGGTCGTCGAGTTCAAACAGCACCTGACCTTCCGTGACGAAATCGCCGTTTTTGAAATGCACTTCCACGATCTGGGAATCGAGGCGGGATTTGATGGCTACGGTTTCGTAGGCAATCACGTTTCCGACGAGGCTAACGGTTACGGGGAGGTCGGCGCGGG